>NZ_JARVGN010000122.1 GCF_029762515.1 Methanocalculus sp.
CTGGATCGAGTGCATTTCGAATTCGATCTTCTGTGAGCCCCATTTCCTGAAGAGAGATGCCTGAGATCTCTTTGCCCGCCTGTTCGATTACGCTCAGGGTGATCTCTTTTGAGCGGACTGCCCGCCCGACAATGTTGTGTGCTGTTCTGAATGGTAGCCCAAACTCACGCACAAGTGTATCGGCAAGTTCGGTGGCGGTCGAAAAGCCCCGGTCACTCTCCCGATACATCCTTTCGGCATTGAATACTGCCGTCTCCATCATTCCTGCAAGAATCTCCATGCTTGCAGCGGTATGGGAGATTCCACTCCAGAGATGTGGTGTCAGGGTCTGAAGATCGCGGTTATAGCTCATGGGGAGACCTTTCATGCAGACGAGTGCGGACTGGAATGCCCCTGCGACCGTTCCGGCGTGTCCGCGCATAATCTCGGCACAGTCCGGGTTCTTCTTCTGCGGCATGATCGAACTGGTGGAGCAGTATATGTCATCAAGCTCGACAAACTCCACAAAGGCACTGCTCCAGAGGATCAGCTCTTCACAGAGCCTGCTTGTATCTGCCATCAGAATGGCGAGGGCAGAGAGTGTCTCAAGTGCAAAATCCCTCCCCGATACCGCATCCATCGAGTTCCCGAGGATGCTGTTGAACCCAAGCAGCCGACTGGTCATCTCACGATCGATCGGAAAACCAGTCGATGCAAATGCGGCTGACCCGAGAGGTGATCGGTTCACGCGGGTAAATGTTTCGATAAGCCGTTCTGCACTTCGGGAAAAGGCCTCTTCATAGGCGAGAAGGTGATGGGCGAGTGTTGTTGGCTGTGCATGCTGGAGGTGGGTGAAGCCCGGCATCACTGTTCCTGTATGCTCCCCGGCACGCCGGATAAGGATCTCCCTGAGTGTGGCAACTGATGTCAGGATCTCCAGAATATCCTCACGCACCCTGATCCTGAGGCAGGTTGCCACCTCATCATTTCGTGACCGTGCAAGGTGAAGCCGTCCTCCGGAATCGATACCGGCTTTTGCAATTAATTCTCCCTCTATTCCCGCATGGATATCTTCAAAACGCTCATCGAATGCCTCATCCGGGATGCCCTCGGTATACATTCTGAAAAGCTCTGATGCAATCTTCTGTGCATGCTCCTTTGGTATCAGGTTCTGCTGCCTCAGCATCGCCAGGTGAGCCATATCCACCCGGAGATCCGCAGAGGCGATCCTCCGGTCAGCTTCCATTGATGAGAGGTACCGTGCAATGAGCGCGCTCCGCTCCCCGGCAAGCCTCCCTTCCCGTATCTGGTCGTGTCGCATCCTCTTCCTCTTCAGGTATGATAGTACCTGAAAACTGATTATCTCTTCGTAGAAATCGATTCTTTTCGGGAAGGAACGTGGTGCTTATCCTCAGCAAAAATTCTCTTTTTGTAGAATTTATTAATTAAATGTCTCTATAATGTCCACGAAATTCCAAAATCCAATAGATTATATAATCTTCCCCACCACTTCTACTTATGAAAATGAAGGTGTTAGGGTGTATCATAACTCTTCTTGCACTTGCCCTGTTGGTTGCGGGCTGTGTCACAGAAGAAGTACCGGTAACTCCCCCGAATGGTGTGCAGAGTGAAGTAGGTATCATGTATACGGCAGTCGGGCAGATGCCGATGCTCCTCTCGACTGGCCAGGTTGACGGGTTCATGGTCTGGCAGCCGCTTGTGTCTGTTGCAACAGTCTCCGGAATCGGGACTGTTGTCAGCTATTCACAGGATCTCCCTCCGGAAGGTACCTGGAAAGATCATACCTGCTGTGCACTCTCTGCACGTGAGGATTTTATCGCAGCACATCCAGATGTTGCAAATGCGTTTGCAGCGCTTTTTATCCTGGCTGGAGACTATGTCCAGAATAATCCCGAGAGAACCGCCGGGATATCAGCCAACTGGCTGTATGGCGGGGCTGATATGACCTTTGGCGATGTGACGATCAGCTCCCATGATGTCCTGAAGGACTCTATCCCGACGATTCGGTTTACAACAGAACACTCACCGGAATGGCTGGAGAGCAATGATGAATTCATTCTGGCTCTCCGTGATATAGGGTACCTGACCGGCTCTCTCAAGGATGCCTCAAAGGAAGAGGTTCGCGGGATGCTCTTTGACTTTGCTCCCTATGAAGCGGGGCGGGCAATGATTGATGCAGGTGAGATTGTCACTCCTGCAAAACTCACGAAGCCGATCTCTCTTGGGTATCTCCCCTCCGATCATGATGCACCCCTCTTCGTTGCCGTGAAGGAATGGCAGTACTTCAATGACGAATATGGTATCGCCCTGAAACCGCGCTCAGATGTCCCGGGCAAGGTTGAAGTTGCCGATCTGATCGTAAACGGTGTAACTGTCGCCGAAGTGAGGCTTGTACTCGGCGAGGGTGGTGCTCCGCTGATGACACTCATGTCGACTGACGCTATCCAGATGGCATATGCCGGCACCCCGCCCGCGATTAATGCCATCGACAAGGGAACGCCTATTAAGATCCTCTTCCCAACACAGACTGAAGGATCTGGCTTTGTTGTTGCGGCCTCTGCTCCGGTTACCGACTGGAACTCATTCATTACATGGGTTGAAAAACGATCTGCCGAGGGTAAACCAGTGAAGATTGCCTCGCCTGCCAGAGGCTCGATCCAGGATGTGCAGATTAAATACGCACTTCAGGAGAGCGGTGTGGTGGTGAAAGAAGTCTGATGAAATGGTATCTGAAGATCATTCCTCTCCTTTTTCTTCTTGTTGCCTGGGAGGTTGTATCGGTTCTATTGAATAATCCATTCATTCTTCCGGAACCGGTATCTGTTGCCGCGGTCCTTTTCAAACCGACGGCGGATATTCTAGGGAGCGGAAGTATCCTGGATAACTCCCTTCTCTCAATCTGGAGGGTTGCTCTTGGATTTGGGCTTGCAGTTGCCTGTGCTGTACCGGCAGGGATTATTATCGGGCGTTACCGTCCTGTCGAAGAGCTGGTAAACCCGATCATCCAGCTCTTCAGGCCCATCCCACCTCTTGCATGGGTTCCTCTTGCATTAGCATGGTTTAAGATCGGCCTTCCCTCCATGGTCTTCATCATCTTCATCGGGTCATTCTTCCCGATTTTGATCAATAGCATAGATGGTGTACGGAGGGTGAATCGTACCTGGATTGAGACTGCGGCGATCTATGGTGCAAAAGGGTGGAAACTCCTTGCATATGTGATTTTACCGGCTGCTGCTCCCGTTATCTGGACGGGTCTTCGGGTCGGTTTTGGGGTTGCCTGGATGTGTGTCGTTGCTGCAGAGATGCTCCCGGGCACCAATTCGGGTATCGGGTACCTGATCATGTACTCATACAACTGGGGTCAGGTGCAGGTGATCATCGCTGGTATGATCGTCATCGGCATCATCGGGATTGGTGTGGATATTCTCTTCCGTGAAGTTGAGAAGCGAAAGTTCCAGTGGCAGGAGATGAACAGATGACTGTTGTCCTCAGAAATGTCAGCAAAACCTTTACAGCGCGCCAGAATGAGCAGCTCCTTGCCCTTGACAATATCTCGGCCACAGTGGCAAAAGGTGAGTTCCTCTGTATCCTCGGCCCTTCAGGCTGCGGAAAGACCACCCTTCTCAGGATGATCGGCGGCCTTGATCATCCGACATCGGGGGAGATTGTTGTTGGGGGAACTCCGGTCACCGGCCCTGATCCGCGGCTTGCCATGATCTTTCAGGAGTATTCACTCTATCCCTGGCGAACCGTCCGGGCAAATGTGGGCTTCGGCCTCCAGATGCGCGGGATGCCAGATGAAGAGCGAGAGGAGATCGTAAACCGCTTCATCGGTCTGGTTGGTCTGGAAGGATTTGGTGATAGTTACCCATATGAACTCTCAGGAGGGATGCGGCAACGTGTGGCGGTTGCCCGGGCGCTGGCAACCGATCCTGCTGTCCTCCTGATGGATGAGCCATTTGGCGCCCTTGACGCGCGGACACGAAACAGGATGCAGAAAGAGCTCCTCTTTATCTGGGAGAAGACGAAGAAGACGGTTATGTTTGTTACTCACAGTGTGGATGAAGCAGTCTTTTTAGCTGATCGGATCATGGTGCTCTCAGCACGACCCGGAAGGATAGCCGGGATCTATGATGTCGACATCCCCCGCCCCCGCGACCGTACCAGTGTCGAGTTTGCAACCATCCGCCGGAATGTGCTGGAATTTATCGATCGTCTCGAGCACAGCCAATAACTTTTATACCTCATACCATCCATTTTATTAAGCATATTTTCATAGCGAGGAGTTTTTTACATGGTACGAAAACCAGCAAAGATGTACAGGGCCATTTCAAAGAAGGCATATACACGCAGGAAATATATGGGTGGTGTCCCGGGCCTGAAGATTGTCCAGTTTGATATGGGGAATCTGAAGGAAGAATTCCCGGTTGCCCTCCACCTTGAAGTGAAAGAGGCATGTCAGCTTCGTCACACAGCTCTTGAAGCTGCCCGTGTGAACATGAATCGTCGCCTTATGAAGGAAGTGGGCAGGAGCAACTTCCATATGAAGCTCCGTGTCTATCCCCACCATGTTCTCAGGGAGAACAAACAGGCAACCGGTGCAGGTGCGGACCGTGTTTCAGAAGGAATGCGCCTTGCATTTGGAAAGGCAGTCGGGACCGCTGCACGTGTACACGAAAGACAGCGTGTCTTCACCATCTGGACATCTCCCCAGTACGTTGAGAAAGCAAAGTATGCGCTTCTCCATGGCGGACATAAGCTTCCAACACCTGTTTGTGTCGTCATCGAAGAGAAGAACTAAAAACCTTCAATACCTTTTTTTTACCTGCATATTTCACGACTTTTATCATCTTTCGCATCATATCAGGCGGTATGAGTACCCGTGAAGAGCAGACGCTCCGGAAGGCTGTCTCGGATGCGACTCTTGCCTGTATCCAAGAGGCTGAGGTATTCCTTCCCCCGGATGTAGAGGCTGCTATTGATGCTGCATACGAGTTGGAAGCCGATCCCGTGGCCCGGGGAGAGCTTGCCAATATTCGCGCGAATATCTCCGAAGCCGGGAGACTGAATCTCCCTCTCTGTCAGGATACCGGAATTGCTGTCATCTACATGACGGTACCTCATTGCTACCCTTTACATGAAGCAGATCTGAGGGAAGCCGTTTATGATGGGGTCAGGCGTGCAACCCTCTCTGTCCCTCTCAGGCCAAATGCAGTCGATCCGGTTTCACGGCAGAACAGTGGTGATAATACCGGTGTTTCAATCCCGCCGATCCATATCAGCGAAGGACCTGATCTCACCATCACTGTCCTTCCGAAAGGAGCAGGATCCGAGAATGTCTCACGCATCGGGATGCTCCTTCCTTCACAGGGAAATGAGATCCCTGCATTTATTGTTGAAACGGTGCTGCTGGCAGGCGGCCGGCCATGCCCGCCGGTTGTTGTCGGCGTTGGGATCGGAGGGACATTTGATCTGGCTGCCGCTCTTGCTAAAGAGGCGCTTCTCCTCCCTATTGATGCGATGGATACCTATGAAACAGAGATC
>NZ_JARVGN010000123.1 GCF_029762515.1 Methanocalculus sp.
ATCCCCCTGACCTCCGGCACTTCGGCGATGATCCGTTCTGCGGTTTTTTTCCCGAGCTGATCGGTGAGGAGGACGAGCGAGTGGCGGGGCAGGTATGGCGCCTCATGCAGGACAAAGCCGGGATTAATAAGTGGTGTGCCGACCTCTTTCAGCGGCTCGGAACCGTTGAGATCCCCTTCCTCAACACCAATCCTATACATCACCGCATACACATCATCAATGAACCGCTTCCCGCAGGAGCAGGTATCGGGAGGGATATAATCTGGCGGAGGAATCTTCTTGTCAAGATGCCTGCCCCTGCACCGGGGACAGGGCGAGAAGATCGTCTCCATCGTATTGATCAGGTCAAAGGCATCGGAGACGCAGTCATCACCACAAACCGGGCACTTCATACACCCCACTTGGAGCGGGAGAAGATAAAGGATCAGCGTCTTGTGGATTGGAGGTGGATGAGGCATTGCTCTGGATCTCATGGATATCGGAAGAAAAATGCAGTATTTTTCTGGCAACCCGTGATCCGGTGGGATGATGGAGCAGTAATGGGAGGGATTTTGTATGCGCGCCTATTGCACTAAATCCAGTCAGATTCGGAAGAGAACTTTATCAGTAGAGCTGCCAGATGATCGATACCTGAGGTGATGTGAGAGTGAGCCAGATAAAAGAGGAGATCCTACGTGAGTTAAACGATCTCCCACCCGGTACATGCCATGAAGTCCTTGGATTCATCCGTTTTCTCAAATCCCGGAGCCAACGAAACATTCAGGAAACTGTTACCGTACGTGAGTCGACACTCATTCAGGACTGGCTTTTACCCGAGGAGGATGAAGCATGGAGCGGATTATAAGAGATGGGCCTGATGCGATTTGAACGCATGACCGCCCGGTTATGAGCCGGGCGCTCTAACCAACTAAGCTACAGGCCCTGTTCTGGATCACATTACCAGAGAACAGGTGTGGCAATGTACCAGTATCTGTTGACCCATAGACTAAAAAAGATGTATGATGGGGGATTGCCCTGCCTTTCCATGGATTCTTCTCAGCCGAAGATCCAGCTGAAGAATCCCCTCTTCTGCTCTTCTACCATCACCCTCTCCATGAGGCGGAGCTGCTCCTCCTCCATCTGGCCGAGCTGTTCAAGGAGGATCGCTGAGAGCGCCGGATCGGTTGAAGAGCTTGTCAGGATGATGCCCTGAACCTCTGCTATCCGCCGCTCATTCTCTTCTGCCTGTACCCTGATCCGCTGAGCCGCCTCCCTGTCACCGCCGAAGAGCGCCAGCATGATACCGGATCTCTGCTCCATTGCCACCTCATCTCCCCATTGGGAGTTGACCGAGGCATTGTATTCGCGGGCAACTTCGGCAACGAACGGGCCGATGCCGGTCATATTCTCAGCGGCAAGGAGGGCAAAAACGGCAGTCCTGACCTGATTCTCATGGGCATACCGTGCCCGTGCCTGCAACGGGAGCCCCTGCATCCCCTCTGCCTGTACTTCCTGCCGGGCCCGGATCATCTCTCTCAGTTCTGCCGGATTCTCCGGACGGCGGGAAGTATTTGCTAAAACTCTCACACTGACTGCTGCACCCGGCGATTCCACCGGAGGACCGGCATGTGCAGGCGTTACAGACGGCGGTCCCGCAGACTGGTTCCCCGTGTCATCCGGCGGACCCTTTGCGCCCGCCACCTGATCCGGCCTCCCCCCCTGCTCTGCAGCAACAGCAGGAGCTGCAGCGGCAAGAAGGAGGAAGAGGCAGAGAATAATTGACAGAATTTTCATACGCTCCTCTCTCTGCCGCTGACATAATAATAGTATTCAGAAAGAGGAGGGGGAAAGGGCTGCCGGAAGAGAGATTTAGTATCTCCCGGTTCCAGTCACCATATCCCCCTGCATCTCATTCCACCCGTCATGCGGACCAGTGAGTTGAAGTGACGAGAGCTGGGAGTAGCCATTCCCGCTCCACCCCAGGCTCCACCACTCGTTGCTGCCTGAGAACCGAACCCAGACCTCGACGCTTGTGTCTGGAGTGGACTCATAGGAGAGAGAGATGGGGCTTGTGATTGCTGTGCAGGGCTCCCCCTGCAAACCCAGAATGGTGCATCCACCTTCAGAGGGGGTGTAGGGGAGGAGCGGTTCGCTCCCTTCAGGATGCTTCGTCCGGACCGTCCTGCCGGGATCATACCGGATTCCGAGGTTCTCCGGCATCAGGATCGGTGTCTCTTCGCTGTAGCGATCTGATGGGGGAAGCGTGGGCGGCAGATTCTCCTCCTGCCCCGGCTCGATAGCGATCGGCATCCCGCGATATTCAGGAATCATCTCTGCTGCTGTGATCGAGAGGAAGGGTGTGCCATTGATGGTGATCACCTCAGCCTCCCAATCCTCAGGCATGCCATAGAAATCAGAAAGGAGGGGATCAAATCCCGGTGAGGGATAGGGGAGGAGGAGTGTCACATTATAGAGCGGTTCGGTGAAGCTGATGGTAGCCTCGTACGAGTAGCTGCTCTGGTAAGAATCAAGTGATTCGGGTGAGCCGGTGCAGCCGGCGGCAAGGAGGCAGAAGATGCAGACTGGGATTACAAGGAGGGAGATCGTCTTCATTCAGATAGGATGAGGATATCGGGAAGAATAAGGGTTCTGGTTCTGCCTGTTTCTGAGAGAAGACAGGGGAGGATCATGAGGCCGCAGGGATGCGGCGTTTTGGTTGGATAGAGGTTTCGGGGTTGGATACCGCTATATCCCTTGCCGTTACATGAAGAATAACGAATGTCCACTATCACTTCATTCATCTCATCCCGGAAATGCCGGATAGGAGTGATAATTTTCCTGTTTCTCCTCGTTTCAGCAGGCGCATATCTCTCCTGGCAGTCTGCCCAGCCATACAGGGTCGGCGTCCTCCTCCCCGGTTCCGGTGATGATGATTCGGGGTACTTCGAGACGCTTGAGTGGGCTGTTGCGGGATTGAACCGGGAGGGTGTCGGGCGGAGGATTGAACTCGTTTTTATCGATACGGCAGAGGTGCCGGTCATGGCGGCTGCCAGGCAGATGATCGGGGATCCGTCAATCAGGGTGGTTATCGGGCCCGCCACCAGTGACGAGGCATTCCTGATCGCACCGGATTTTATCAGGGCAAAGAAGCTCCTGATCACCCCCTCCGCCACATCCGGGGATCTTCTGAGGATGTTCTCAAGGTTTGGGTATATCTGGCGGACAACGACAGGGGATCGTGCCCAGACACGGATTCTTTTCACTATCTTAAAAGAGAAAGGAGTTCGATCTGCGGCACTGCTGTACGAGGAGAGTACCTATGGGAAGACATTCCAGGACTGGGCTGCGTTTTATGCCATCGAGTCCGGGATCGGGCTTACAGCAACAGTTCCCATCAGGAGGGGAGGGGATCCCGGTGAGGCGGTAGCTGCTGCCTGCCTCTCAAATCCCGAGTATATCATCGTCGCTGCCCGTGGGTCAGATGCCGCAGAGGTGATCCGGATCATGGATGAAGAAGACAATTCTCCCCGCCTTATCTTCACCGATGCAGTCAGGACAGGCACCTTCCTTGAGGCAGCAGGAGAACTGGCGGAGGGAACCGAGGGGATCAGCCCGACAGCTGACCGGAAGACCGGGTTCTTTGTCGCATACAAAGAGCATTTTGGCAGAATGCCTGACGATTATGCCGCCCATACCTATGACTCCCTCATCCTCGCCGTTGCCGCCCTTGCCCGGATGGAGGCTGTCCCATCCGAATCTCCGGCAGAAGCGATGAAAGCGGTCGTTTCGGGACAGGACGGCATTTACGGATGGGATCGGCAGGGTGCGGCAGCTGCGATCCGGATGATCCGATCCGGGCGGCTTCCCGACCTGAATGGCGCATCGGGGCCGCTTGAGTATCACCTGGATCAACCCGGAGAGCCGCTTGTTACCTGGTATGTACACTGGCGGGTTGAAGATCTTGATTTCCGTTCAAATACCTATATTCCGGGATCTTTTGGGGAAAAGAGAGTTTTCCAGATGCCGGGGACAATGATTGAAGGAGAGAAGGCTTTCACTTTGGAGGAGGGAAAGGAACCCCGTGCAGTCCTGGTAACCACCTCTTCAGACTGGGAGAACTACCGGCACCAGGCAGATGTCGCATATATGTACTCGCTGCTCCTTGAGAACGGGATTTCCGGGGAGAATATCGTCGTGATCAGCCAGGAAGATGTGCCATTTTTAGCGATGAACCCCGATTCAGGGCAACTCTATCACCGGGTTGGGGGTGAGAACATCTATATCCCGGCAACGGTGACACAGAACCCGATCACCTCTGACGCATTTGTATCATTCCTCCTTGGAGAGAGCAGCCCTGAGATCCCGTTCGGACTGGATAGTGATGGAGAGAACAACCTGCTCCTGTATATTACAGGTCATGGAGGGCCGGGATTCCTCGAATTCCCAAATGGCGATCATCTCACAAGCTCGCGGTTCCAGGAGACGCTCAGGGAGATGATGGAACAGGAGAGGTTCTCCCGTATCCTGATCGTGGTTGAAGCCTGTTATGGAGAGAGTATGGGCATCGGCCTTGATGTTCCGGGTGTTATCTTCATGACAGGAGCATCATACCATGAGCCGTCGAAGGGGGCTGAGTATGACATCACCCTCAGGCAATGGCTCTCAAATGATTTTTCGATGAGCATGACAGACATAATCGTTCAGCATCCTGACCAGACCCTCCGGGGACTCTACGAGATGACGTACGACCGGGTATCAGGATCGCACCCCCGGATCATTGCCGGGAATACAACTGACCTGAATATACCCATTGCGGAGTTCTTTTTGCATGAAGAGAGTCTATAGTTCAATTATCATTGCAGGCATCCTTATCTGCATTGCAGGGGCTCTGCTGTTGTTTGTTCCGGGCCCTGAGAGGCCGGTTGTAACCTTCGTCTATATCGGGGAGAAAGGAGATTTCGGGTACCTCGATTCCGCATACCTTGGGCTGATCCGGGCACGTGATGACATTGATTTCATCTCACGTGAGATACTCTGGGATGGATCTTTTAGGCAGGATCCGGTGATCGGCGAGGAGGGAAAGAGGGCGGATCTGGTGCTGATTCTCGGAGATCTGATGGGCGGGTATGCAGAGAGCGTTGCAGAGAAGTATCCGGAGACGCCGATCGTCGTCATCGATGCGGGATCTGTTCGGGGGGACGCCATCCGTTCGGTCTCCTTCTCAATGTACGGGGCAAGCTATCTTGCCGGGGTGCTTGCAGCAAACCAGACAAAGACCAATAAGATCGGTGTGATCGCTGCGAAGGATGCCCCGGTTATAAGCTCCTTCACCGACGGGTTTATGGATGGAGTATATAGCATGAATCCTGATGCAGAGGTATCAATCATCTATCTGGCCGATGACGACAGCGGTTTTACGATGCCGGATGAAGCAGGGGATCTTGCCCGCAGTATGTATTCAGAGGGAACCGATCTGATCTTCACGGTTGCCGGGGGGTCCGGGCCGGGGGCGATCACTGCCGCAAAAGACCTGCC
>NZ_JARVGN010000124.1 GCF_029762515.1 Methanocalculus sp.
TCTTAAAAGCAGGCGTGTCATCCTCCGCCATCTTCGCAGACTTGAAGCTCTGGATACTCTCACTGGTGCCTCCGGCATTGAGCGGCTGGGTGGTGATAGAGATGTTGACGTACGTGGTGACATATATAGAATGCATGTCAGCCGCACCTACACTCTCATCTTTCGCCTCTGCCCGGATCAGAGCCGCATCCGGGTGGTTGAGATTCTCCCTATAGATCTCGCACATAAACGGTATTTCCGGTATAGGTGAGTGTGTACAAGCGTGAAGAGTTCGATCTGGAGGATATCAATTATTATGTCAATTGGGGGATGACAGATCCATGAATCGTTCTATGAACCATGCCATGAACAGTGACATGAACAGTGACATGATCAACGATTATATAGCAGAAGCCCTGTCACATGCTCGATATGAAGTAATCGAGGATGAGGAGCCATATTACGGGGAGGTTCCAGGACTGGCCGGGGTGTATGCAACCGGCAGGAGCCTTGAAGAGTGCCGGGAAAACTTAAAGCATGTTATTGAGGGATGGATACTGGCCAGAAGAGAGCACAATCTGGATGTTCCATCCATCTGCCCTGCTACTGACGGGAATGGTTTGCATGGTGGAGGGGTGGATCAAAAATAAATGAGCGAAAACAGCAAAATATGCTCATATGGATCATAGGGATGTCAGATGAAGAAAACAATCAGTGAGATCCGGAAAGAGGGAATTTGCGCACTGAGCAAAGCTCTTGGACCTGTTGATATGGCTCGCTTTATTCAGAGCTACGAGTCTGGAAGTGGGGATTACACAAAAGAGCGGCATGAGTGGCTTCCTGACGATACTGAAGCTTTGAATCAACGATTGCTTGAGAGAGAGAACCAGAGGAAGAAGGTCTAATCCTTAAGACGCTGATTTACTTGAAATTTCAGGTTTTTATGAAAGATGCCCCTGGTGGCACGTGGAGGTTGGATTGTCTCTCTTGTTTCAACTCGGGCCGTAACTCAGGCCGCAACCAGGGCCGTGATTCTTTACTTGTTCGGTTACTTGTACGGTTACTTGTACGGTTACTTGTTCGGTTGGATATTCAATACTCTTCAATTGACTCCCCTTTTAGCGTATACCCTGTCCTTAACAGGCTAAGATAGAATGGGGTGTCTGTCTCCCTGAGGTCTGATAATCGGTTGGATGTCAGGATGAGGATGTGTGTCAAAACTCCCACCTCCTCAGAGATTGCCTTCTCAATCTTTGCCGCCATCATCTCGAGATCCGGTGCATATTCGGGCACAAGAAGATAGAGATCACGATTGTATTCGCTCTTCGAAAAAATGTTTCCACTTTAGAAACTGATTGTTTCCGCTCCGGGAACAATCGCCTCCCATTGGCATATAGAGATGATACTTTCTTCATGATGGAATACACAATCTACATCTGTTGAAGGCAATGCACACTGAAAAGGAAATCATATTCATTGCCTGGGAATCCCCGGAGGGAGGGTATGAGGCTCATTCACCTGGCCACTCTATCTTTACCCAGGCTGATAACTTCGAAGAATTGAAGGCAATGGTTCATGATGCCGTCTGCTGCCATTTTGAGGAAGATGAACGGCCCCGCATTATCAGGCTCCACCAGGTTCTTCCTCCAGGGGATGAATGACTGAAATATCGAATGTGGATGGCGACATATGTCTGCTGGATCAGAGATCTCTTGTTTATATCGCCAAAAAACCGTCGGATCACGTATTGGTGAAGGTGCATCACTTTTAGATGAGGCAGTGGGTCAAAAACAGTTTAGCGAAAGCAATAGCAGGGAGGCATCTTATATTCTGCCAGGAGAGATATTCACCACGGGGAATTGCTTGTGATACATACCATACGGAAAAAGGTGAAAATCGATTCTGATGGACTTATTCAGATCTATGTTCCTGAATTTGAACCCGGAACTATAGCAGATGTGATAGTGCTTGCGCCATCAGATACGAGAAAGAAACGTTCCCTCACAAGCATTATTGGCAAGGGGCAGGGTTGTTTTGCATGTGCAGAGGAGGCTGACGCCTTTATCCGAAAAGAGCGCGAATCATGGGATTAATCGATGAGATAGCCGACGAATTTTTTCGCCACCTTGTTTAATCCCCTAATCTACGATTATTCCTGACATCTCCCCTCCTTAAACTACCTCTCCACACCAGATAACCTCCTTTTCGACAGTACGGCAAAGATATTTGCTTAATCCCTGTTCGGTGACAAGGTCCACATTGCGGCCAAGGAGATCTTCGAGAAAATAGACTAACTCCATGAAGTTACGAAAGGTTGCTTCTCCAGGTGCAAATTCAACCAGCAGATCGATGTCACTGTCCGGGCGATCTTCTCCCCGCACCACCGATCCGAAGCATCCGATTCTTGCAACGCCAAAACGTTTCTTAAGATGGGGAAGAATTACTTCAAGCTGACGGATGATGGGATCGTTCTTTTGCCGGTTTCCCAGCATCTCTCTGTTTGCTTCCATTGACATTATACCCGGATCATCGTTCATAACGGCACAGCTTCCTGAAGAATCCGATCACGGACAGCCCAGTGGAGTCCCTTCTCGCTCAGGACATCTACTTTTCGTCCAAGGAGATCCTCAAGATCATGGATGAGTGCAATATGATCAAGGAGGCTTGTTCCTGGTTTAAAATCAACGAGGATATCAAGGTCACTTTCCGGGTTCTCTTCTCCCCGGATTACTGATCCGAAGAGCCGGATATTTACCGCTCCACGTGCTGCTGCCAGCCGCCGGATCGCCTCCTTCTGCCTTACTACCTCGTCATAAAGGCTCATTGTATCGACTTGATCCTGGTATTGTCGGGTGAAAATATAATCATATTGCCCTGTAGCCAGGGGAGATCCGTTCTTGATCTGGTGGCAATGGAACGGATAGCATCCGTTAGTATTATACGGTTTCTATCCAATTCTTATCAACGAGTAAGAGGTATGTCCGATATAACGATCACTATCCCACAGGAGATTGTATCTGCACTTCGCCTTCCCCCAGATAGCGTAGAGTCTGCCCTCCATCAGGAACTTGCTATTGCTCTCTATATGAGAGGTGTGCTCTCTTCAGGAAAGGCTGCCGCACTTGCCGGTCTGAAGCGCTGGCAATGGGAGGAGCTTCTCGGAGTACGGAAGGTTCCGCGTCATTATACGGACGAAGATCTCCAGATGGATATCGCCTATGGTTCGAGCGATTAGTAATTCATCACCTCTTATCCATCTTTCATTGATTGGGCGGATAGATCTTCTTCGAAGGTTTTCTTCAGTTATTATTCCTCCTGCCGTCTGGCATGAGGTTGTAGAAGATGGAGATGATCGACCGGGTGTTGCAGAAATCCTCCTCTTGCGTAAAGAGGGTTGTTTATCGGTGATTCAACCTAAAAATACAGATCTTCTCCATCTTCTTGAGAATGATCTTCATCGAGGTGAAGCGGAAAGCATCGTTTTGGCCCTAGAAATTGAGCATGATATACTTCTTCTTGACGAGAGTGAAGCACGACGTATAGCAGGATCATATAATCTGAACGTCACTGGAGTGATTGGATTGTTGCTACGGGCAAAAAGAGATGGTCATATCTCCTCACTAGAAGATGAGATGGCTCGGTTAAGGAATGAGGGTCACTTTTGGATTCGAGAAAGTCTCTACAATTATGTGATAGAATCTGAGAAGAAGATGGATGATGATTAATAATTAAATATACTATAAACGCATTCCAACCGTCGAAATCCTTCAAACCTCCTTGAATACACTGTCTTCATAGGGTTTATGAAGGATTTTTCCGACCCTCAAAAAGTGATCCACTTTTCTCTAATACCTCCTCTTCCCCGGAATAACTCCTCTCACCCCGCCCTTCGGCTCCTCTATATCCCCAACATACCTCGGAATCACATGGACATGTAGGTGCATGACGCTCTGCCCGGCCGCCGCCCCGATGTTCACCCCGATGTTGTAGCCGTCGGGGGCATACCGCTCATCGAGCAGCCGACGGGCATCATGGACGAGAGACAGGAGGGCGGCCTGCTCGGCTTCGGCCGCCTCGAAGAACGAGGCCACGTGCCGGAAGGGGATTGCGAGCAGGTGGCCGGGGCTGACCGGATAGAGGTCGAAACGGGCGTAGGCGAGATCGTTTGAGAGGACGATTGAAGGGGGGGCGGGGGTGCAGAAGGGGCAGGTGGGGGGGTTGGTTAGATGGACCATGGTTCATATCCTCTGATGGTGATGAGGTAGGTGGTTTTCTCGGTGAGATGGTACCTGGAAGCTGATACTCTCAATATTGTTCTCTAGAATCATCTTCCACTTGTGACTCTTTAAGTTGAACGCTGAAACTTCAATTTTATGCACATTATGTGCATTAAGCCCTAAATGTGCATGATCCGAATTGGATCATATGGAGACGAAAGAAAAAATTGTCAAATCCCGGTTCCACCATGGATCCAATTCTCTGGATCTCACCATTCCATCTGAGATCGTCCGTTCATCAAAGATCAATCTAGGAGACGTCTTCCGGGTTGTTGCCTCTGAGGAGAAAGGAACGCTCACTCTTCGATACGAGCGAATCTACTCATCAAAGGTCTGAGGAGATGCCGGGTGATTTTGCATGGCGAATAAGAGGATTGAGTATGTTCTGCCTAATGTCAGTAGTATTCGCCAAAGGGGTGGACTTGCAGAACGAATTGACCTTGCAAGCCAATTCGACTGTAAATATGTGGAAATTCCGGCAGACTTAATCAAGAATGGGACTGAGGAAGTTAAAACTGGCGTAGATATTGGGATGCCTCTCAAAAAAGAACATATTCCTCTCCTGTATTCACAGGACCCGATAGAAAAAGGGAATTGTAATTACATTCTTCATACTGAGCCTTCCGTACCCCGGACTGATCAATATAATATTATTTCACAGACAGTAATAAAATGGCATCAACCAGAATGGGTACATGACTTCTCAGTGATGGTGGGCAATATAACCGAGTATTTTGGTATTCCAGCTGATTTCATTGAAATTCATCCTGGCGATAAGCGAAACGCCATTCCTGATATAGTAGAGGGTATGAGAAAAATTTTTGAAACCCAATCCCGTATCTGGGGTGATGAACCAAACATCGTTCTTGAAAACCGGACTGGGCAGATGATCAGCCGGGGAAAAGAGATCGCATCACTCTGGAATTATATCGAACGCTCAGCAACCGATATTATCGATAAGACAGGGGTTGTTATGGATGTTCAACAGCTATATACTGTAACCAAAACTAAATTTGAACAAAATTTAGCAATGATCCCTCCTTCCTGCCTGAAAGGATTTCATATTCATAGGAAACATGGAACTCCGGCTTCTTCTGATCAAATACCTTGGAAATCTGTTTTTTCCTTTATCAAGACCTTAAATCAGCCATTTTTCATTAATCCTGAAGTACACCATAAGAATGCAGTACGGCCGACAATCGACTTCTGTGAGTTGATGATGAAAGGATAACTGGTAAGCTCACTGATAGGGGGATA
>NZ_JARVGN010000125.1 GCF_029762515.1 Methanocalculus sp.
TTATTGTGTTACTCTTTTTAAATTTTATTTATTTTGATAATACTAAAAATCAAATAGGTATGTTTAAGTTACATTATACGAGATCCCAGTATGGTGTGATGTTATGAACAATCGCATGTTTAGTATTATTTCCGGAGTGCTTTTTATTGCACTCCTCGCAGTTGCGGGATGCGTCGGTGAAGCCGGCCCCTCCGCTTCGACTGCTGAGCCAGAAGAGATGACCCTGACCGATGGCTTCGGGCGGACGGTGACCTTTGGAACCCCGGTTGAGAGCGTCCTCTGTTCAGGCTCAGGCACGCTCCGGTACCTGGTGTATCTCCAGGGCGAGGATCTCGTCGTCGGTGTCGACAGCATCGAGAAGCAGGGAAGGGAAGTTGAAGGGCGTCCCTATGCGCTTATACACCGGGATTGGCTCCAGACATTACCGCTCTTTGGTGAGTACCGTGGAAAGGATGATCCCGAGAAGGTGATTGCAATCGGCCCTGATCTCGTCTTCAAGGGTGGATCAAGTGGGACTGCATATGGCACAAGTGCGGCCGAGGCAGATACCCTCCAGGAGAAGACCGGCATTCCCGTGGTGGCATTTGCATATGGTTCGCTGAGGAACCAGGCTGAGAAGACAGAGATGTACACCGCCCTCCGGGTGATGGGCAAGGCGATCGGACATGATGCCCGTGCTGAAGAGGTGATCGCATACATCGAAGTGGCGATGGCAGATCTGGAAGCACGTACCGGCGATATTCCGGCAGCCGAACAGAAGCGGGTCTATATCGGCGGTGTGAGCGCTGCCGGTGCCCATGGCATCATCTCGACCGAACCGGCATACCCGCCATTCCTCTGGCTGCATGCAGATAATGTCGCATCGGGCCTTGGAACCGCACATGTCGATGTGGCGAAAGAGGCGATCGTGGACTGGGATCCCGAGTACATCTTCATTGATGCGGGTACAACCCGGATGGATAATGAAGGCGCTGTCGGGCAGCTGAGGGATGATCCGGCTCTCAAGGGGCTCTCTGCCGTGAAAGAGGGACGGGTCTATGGAGTGCTTCCGTACAATTTCTATAACACCAACTATGAAACCGTCCTTTCAAATGCCTACTATATTGGCAAGGTGCTCTATCCCGACAGGTTTGAGGATATCGATCCTGTAGAGAAGGGTGAGGAGATCATGGCCTTCTTCGTCGGAAAACCGGTCTTTTCCGAGCTGAACAGCCAGTTCAACAACTTCGGATTCCATCCTGTATCGATCTGAGAAAAGATCCTCCTCTCACCCATCTTTTCGTGCAATGGTGTCTTCAGTGGTTCTCTTCTCTCTTCGAATCGGTTTCATCCGGAAGAGTGCTGCTGTAAAAGGTGCCGCGGGCGCCCCGGTATGACCTGATCTCTTCTGCCTTCTCAAGATCACGCAGAATCTTTGCCACCTCGCCGCCGGACATGCCGGTGAGTGTAATAATATCCTCAATTGTCGAGGGGCGGCGGGAGAGCATCGCGCTGATCATCTCTTTCTCCTCCCCCAGTACGCCCGCTGATCCCGAAACCGGCGGTGAAAGGTTGATGATCTGAGTGATCTCTTCTCCAAGGAGCAACCGTATCCTGTTGAGGTCGGTTTCAGATGCCGCCTGTACCCAGCTCTCCGGGGCGGGGCGGTCGAGCGTGTTCAGCTGTACGCGATCGGGATTGATCGTTTTGATTGCGTCACTGAGCAGGGCGAGCTCTTCATCTGTCGTATTGATCTTTGGAATGATGAAGACCTCAAGCCAGATCTCCCCCCGGTACTCCCGCCTGAACTCTTCCATCCCTTTGATGATTGCGTCGATCGAGAGGGATGGATGGGGGCGGTGGATCGCTTCAAATGTCTCCTGTTTTGCCGAGGTGAGTGTGGGTATCACCCGATCTGCTGCCATCAGCTCTCCCCTCACATCCGGCCGGGTGAGGAGGCTCCCGTTTGTGAGAACACTGATAGTGTATGCAGGAAACTCCTCTTTTACCATAGCAATCACGTTTCCAAGCGAGAGTGAGAGGGTCGGCTCACCTGATCCGGCAAAAGTGACCGAGTCGAGATCCGGGCTTGTGGAGAGGAGGCTCCTGAGTTCTTCCATCACCTCGTCTTCTGGGATGAATGCGGCCCGCTGAACCGTCTGCATGGTGGTCTCCCCGCATTCGCAATAGACGCAGTTGTATGAACAGGTCTTATACGGGATGAGATCGATCCCAAGCGATCTGCCGAGCCGGTGCGATGCTACCGGGCCAAAGATATGCCGATATTTCATCTGCTCCTCCTGCTTCTGGTGACTTGGGTTTCTCCTGAGATAACTGCTTCTTTTGCTGCATGGTATGTACCGGCCTTTCGCCATTTATTCCCCAAAATATGCTTATTATTGCTTATTTTCCAGTAAATGCCGTATGTTGGTTACAGAGACATACTCGATTCATAACAAATTCAAAAAGGATATTCTTATTTAGTCCTTTATCCTACATTGATCTGAGGGAGTATAATGAATCTTAAAATTCGTATTAAACTGCTCCATAACCAACCAGCCGGACTCCGTGGCATCTCCGGCACAATACAGGCAGAGATCAGGGGTGGATAATCCATTGCATTTCGCAGATGGCGAGCTCCCCGAAGATTACCTGAAATATACCCACCGGAAGGTTCTCTGGATACTTGGTGGGATTCTTGCCCTCTTCTTCATGCTCATCCTCTCGATCTCGGTCGGGGCTGTCCAAATTCCTCCCTATGAAGTCTTCATGACCCTGATCGGCCAGAACCTCACCGATAAGTGGGATCGGATCATCTGGAATATCCGGCTCCCCCAGGCGCTTGCGGCGATCATCTGCGGAGCAGGGCTTGCGGTTGCCGGGGTTGCGATGCAGTCGATCCTGAGAAACCCGCTTGCCTCGCCTTTTACGCTCGGTATCTCAAATGCGGGTGCGTTTGGTGCGGCGGTTGCTATCATCTTCCTTGGAACCGGCAGGATGACCTCGACGACTGCGGGTGCGGTGATCATCAATAATCCCTATGTAACAACCATCTGTGCCTTCATCTTCTGCATGCTCGCAACCGTTGCGATCATCGCGATCGCAAAGATCAAGGCTTCATCGCCGGAGGTCGTGATCCTCGCCGGTGTCGCTCTCTCCTCGCTCTTTACCGCAGGGGTGATGTTCCTCCAGTATTTCTCGGATGATGCACAGCTTGCCGCGGTTGTCCACTGGACATTCGGCGATGTCGGGCGTGCCGGATGGCCTGAAGTCTACCTGATGGGGGCGATTGTGATTGTTGCATGTATCTACTTCATCGCAAACCGCTGGAACTACAATGCGATGGATGCCGGTGACGAGACAGCAAAGGGGCTTGGGGTAAATGTCGAGCAGCTCAGGAATGTCGGCATGATCGTTGCCGCACTGGTAACAGCTGTCCTCGTCTCGTTCCTCGGCGTGATCGGTTTTGTCGGGCTCGTCTGCCCGCATATGGTCAGGCGGATCATAGGCGATGAGCAGCGGTACCTGATTCCGGGATCGATTGTGATGGGAGCCCTTCTCCTCCTTGTATCTGATACCGTTGCCAGGCTGATTGTCGCACCCTATGTCCTCCCGGTTGCGATATTAACAGCGTTCATGGGTGCTCCGGTATTCATCTACCTGCTGCTGCGGGGGTATCACCGATGATCCTCAATGTTGATGAACTGAAGTTTATGTACCGGAACAAGGGGATCCTCGACGAGATTGCATTCTCCATCAACGAAGGCGAGATTGTTGCGATCCTCGGCCCAAACGGTGTCGGGAAGACAACACTCCTCAAATGCCTAAACCGGATCCTTGTTCCGAAGCAGGGTGCGGTCTCTGTCTGCGGCGATATGATTGATTCGCTTGAACTGATGGAGATAGCACGGCGGATCGGCTATGTTCCCCAGCGGGTGGAGACCGGCAGACTAACCGGCTTTGATGCCGTCCTCCTTGGCAGGAGGCCGCATATCGGCTGGAATGTTTCTGAGAAGGATCTCAGGATCGTCGAGGCGGCATTCCGGACATTTGGGATCGAGCGCCTCCGCCTCCACTACATCGACGAGATGAGCGGTGGCGAACTTCAGATGGTCGCCATTGCACGGGCGTTTGTCCAGGAGCCGAAGATCCTTCTGCTGGACGAGCCGACGAGTGCGCTTGACCTGAAGAACCAGATCGAGATTTTACATCGGATCACCCATATCGTTACAGAGCACAACATTGCTGTCGTTATGACGATGCATGACCTGAATACGGCTCTTCGGTATGCAGACCGTTTCATCCTTTTAAAGGATCAGTCCATCCATACCTGTGGCGATAAGAATGTTATCACCGCAGATGAGATAGAGGCGGTTTACGGCGTCCCGGTGATGATCGGGGAGCTTGAAGGGGTTCCTTGTGTCATCCCCCGGTGCCTCTGCAATGGAAATGGGAATGGAAAGAAAACGAAGATACCACAGGACGAAGAAGGTAGTACTTATGTGCGAAACTCATGATCACCATCATTTTGACTCAACCGGGAAATACCCGGCATTTGAAGAGTGTGTGACATTCCACGGCCATTCATGCCCCGGACTAGCAACGGGGTACCGTGCCGCCCTTGCCGCAATGCAGGCGCTTTCTGTTGCCCGCCCCTATGATGAGGAGCTTGTGACGGTTGCCGAGACCAATGCCTGCGGTGTTGATGCAATCCAGCTTGTGACCGGCTGCACTGCCGGGAAGGGAAACCTGATCATCCATGATTATGGCAAGCATGTCTTCACCTTCTATTCGCGTGAGAAGAACAAAGGGGTCAGGATCCTGATCAAAAACCGCGATGCGCCAGACAGGGAAGAGATGGATACCCTGCGGAAGAAGGTCTTCTCCGGCACTGCAACTGAGCCGGAAGAGAAGCGGTTCTATGAGCTGATGGCAGAGGCAACCGAGGCAGTTCTCTCAATTCCGCAGGATGAGATGCTCACCGTCACCGAGGTTTCGTTCAATCCGCCAGAGAAGGCCCGGATCTTTACCACCGTCATCTGCCCGGACTGCGGTGAGCCGGTTGCGGATGCAAAGATGCAGACGGTGAACGGCAAGACTGTCTGTGCCACCTGTGCTCTGCCGAAAACAGATTAAAATCCCTTTTTTCCCACGTTAAATGGCCGGATCTTTGTTCGGCGATATCAAAAAAGTCTATATGCTCTCCTCTCCTCTCTCTCCTGTGGTCTGATGTCTGGAAAAAAATTCATGTATGTGGGGTTTGCTGCTATCCTGATCATTGCCTGCTTTCTGGCAGGGTGCATGGGATCTGATGGTACCGGTAAAGAAGAGACGATTGTCATCGGCGGGAAGCCGTTCAATGAACAGTATATCCTTGCCAATATGATTGCCCTTCTGCTTGAGGAAGAGGGATACCAGACAGATATCAGGTCCGGTATGAATGACGCAACCCTTTTTGAGGGGATCAAAAGGGGGCAGGTGGATGTCTATGTCGAATATACCGGTACTGCCTACTCACA
>NZ_JARVGN010000126.1 GCF_029762515.1 Methanocalculus sp.
CTGGGTAGCCCGAGCTACCAACCTCGAGGGGGTGCAGGTGACGGCCGGATCGCTCGAGAAAGCGTATGATGCTATACGTAAGAAGGTCGAAGCCCACCGGGCGGCGAAGCCCCCTGACCACCGGCCACATCGATGCCCATTCTATCCGGCTGCTCGACGCCTCTGCCGAGGATGTGGTAGCCCGGCTCTCGCGGTCTGATGGTGATACTGGTTCTGGAGCGATCGATCGGGCCCTGGCCGCCCTGACGGAGATCGATCTTTTGGAGCCGGAAGCCTATCTCGATGTCCTGTTTTCGAAGGCAGGGGTCAGGCTGGGGAAGAAGTTGCTGGCGAGGTGGGAGGGGTGAGATTGATTTCAAAAAAATTGGTGTTTATTTATTAGGTATTATTCCAAAAGTCAATTGAAAAGCGACTTATTGGGGCAGGTTTAATCAAAACACTAGGATGAATAATTCACGAAATTCTGCCACTGTTTTATGGAATCAGCAGTATAATCCTGTTCAATATCGCGATACAGCTCCCTATTGTGCAAGAAATCTCATAGAGTGGCATAATGATGAGTACCGGGGGTACCTGGAAGAGAAGTGGCCGAAGTGTGGGAGCTGGCTACAGGAGGAAGTGCCATGACCGACGAATCTCCCCCAGTACCGCCACCCGATGGCGAATCCCCTTACACGCGTGACGACCTCAGCGACATCAACACACTTGCGGTGAAGGAATTTATCCGCTTAATCCAGTCAGATCAGTCTCTTGCACCAGAATGGAAAGAGGAAATGCTTCGCATGCTCGACCTGGGCGTGCCTGATGATATATCATCGCTCGAAAAAATGATCGAGGAGGCCGTTGATGCAGCAACTCAAGAGGCTGAGCGTAAAAAATTGCCGCGGGATAGTTAATGGACCAGATATCCGTTTTGGTACCGGTGGTGTGCTGATCTGCGGTGATAACGGTACGGGCAAGAGCTCTTACGTCGATGCCTTGGAAAAAGTGCTCACTGGAAATTGCAGTTCACTTGATATTCGAACACAGGGGCTTTCGTGGCGGCTGCAAGGGGGTCATATTTTTGCAGAGGCCGCCCCTGAAATTGAACTGGAGATCTCCGACGGAAATCTAATCCGTACCATTACCCTCGAATCTTCACCATCATCCTGCCCCCGCCCACTAAAGCAATTTCTTCAGGCATCTCGTGAAGGCGGTTTTATTCTTCGCCGACGGACGTTGCTTGATTTTATCGACGCGAAACCTGCAGATCGCTGGAAGGCCGTGGAGACGATACTCAATGTTGCCCAATTCAGAGAATTTGAGCAGAAGCTGATTGATCTGAACAAGCATCTCAGGGAGCAAGCTGAAACGGCTGCTGAATCTGTATTAGCTGACGAAACAGAAATTCGTGAATTACTTGGGATCGAGCAGGAAATACCAATTGATGAATCGAGCTGCATTGGTAAATTAAATGAAAAAATACGCTCTTTAGGCCTTTTGGAAATTACCTCTTACGAAGAGATTGAGGTTGTATTATCAACAGTAAAACAGCATCTCGCAGCATTCTCCGATATGGAAAAATGGCAGAGATTACTACAATTTGGTGAATTGCTGAGAAAAGCACCGATATATCAAGAAATAATTGATTTAATATCTTCCTATGACGAGATATCACAGAATATTGACGAAGAATCGAAAAAATTGGTAGGTCATTTTTATGAAGAAGTACTCAAGAGCGGTCTTCAATGGATTCAAGAAGATAAATTAGAGAGCTGCCCGCTGTGCGGAAGTTCGATTTCCTTTAATGAAGTTCAATCGTACGTTAATCAACGATTAGAAGAACATTCAACAATCATTCAATTAAAGGCCGATCGTACACCAATTCACACAGATCTCATAGAAAAAATTCGGTTCTATATATCATTTCTTGATGAAGTGCATGAATATCTTGAAAATGGAGTTACATCAGCATATTCAGCACAATTTGAAGAATTCAGGAAAACAATCAAAAAAATTGGGAGTTTAAACTTTTCTGTTCTGGACAGCGGTAAAATTCAACCTTATCTTGCTGTTCTTAAAAAACAAGATGATTCATTGATTATTAGTTCAATGCACCAGGAAATTGACGAAACCTGCACACCATCACCGGATATGGAAAGGTATAAAGAATTATTTCAGCTAAGTGGGTACCTTCAAACCATTCCTGTTCATCTCGATAATATCCGTTATGCGCTGAAAGTAATTGAGTCAAATGAATATTGTCAGACACAAACGGATCAACTTTGTGCTCTGGCAACACAAGCCCGGAAAAACGCCGTCCAAATCTTCATGGAGGCAATCTCCGATACTGCTGATGAATTGTATCAATATGTTCACCCAGGAGAATCCATCGGCTCATTGGAAATAAATGTGAGGCAACGGACTAACGCCGGTTTAGAACTGAAAAGTGAATTTTATGGTATCTCCGGGGATCCACGTGGTCATTATAGCGAAGGACATGTGGATTCACTCGGTTTGTGTATTTTCCTTGCAATAAGGCGTTTCCAATTTCAACAATGTCCAGATGTCGCTCTCCTCGTTCTCGATGACGTGCTCCATAGTGTCGACGGCAACCACCGTCTTGCAACTGCTCAGATGATCTTTGAAAAATTCAATGACCATCAGATTTTAATCACAACGCATGACCCGGTCTGGTTTGAAAACCTGAAATTTGCCTCAAGAAGGCATATGAACGGTAAAAAATTTGTACAATATAAAATTTCGGACTGGAATATCAAGGAGGGTCCAATATTTGGTGATCACCTGAACGATTACGAATGGCTCACTTCAGATCGCTGCCGTACGGCTACTCCAAGTGATAAAGCGATCAAGGCGGGAAGATTGCTCGAAGCGATGCTTCAGGATCTTTGCCACAACCTTCAGATGAAGGTAACTTACAGCAAGACTGGCAATTATACTATAGATCCCCTGTGGACCTCTTTCTATAATACAGCTCTGAGATTCAAAGGATTTAATGAAGTTTCTGAAGACTGTTTGAACCAGATTGAAGCAACGCGCCAAGTTCGAAATTGGATTGGAGCACATTGGAATGAATGGGCTTTGGGTTTAACCAATCCGGAAGCGCAAAATTTTTGCAATGCAGTTATTGAGTTGCGAAAACTGGTTTATTGTGAGTCTTGCGGTCAATTTATCAAACGCATCAGTGATTTGGATGGCGTATGGGCCTGCAGAGGACAACATCTGAAATATAAGAAAAATTGAGGTAGTTGATGCATTATGATTGAGAATGAAAATTCACTAGATAATGATTTTTTGACAGAAGGGGAAGATGAAGACGACATCCAATTAACGCTTGAGGAAGATGATCGGAGAATTCTGACGAAACCAAGCGACCCGGAAATAAAATCGCTCTACGATAAATGGAAACGTGGAAAACTCATTCTTCAACCGGATTTTCAGCGACAATATGTCTGGGATAATAAGAAAGCAAGCAAATTGATCGAATCAGCCCTCATGGCAATCCCTCTTCCCACTTTGTATTTTGCTGAGGAATCAAATGGTCAACAATCAGTAATTGATGGCCAGCAAAGATTGACTGCATTCTTTTCGTATTTAGATGGTGATTTCCCAGATGGAAAGACGTTTAAGTTGTCCGGTATGACGGCTTTCCCAGAGCTCAACCGTAAGACATTTTCAGATCTCGATGAAGAGACGCAGGATAAAATTCAGGATTTTACTGTCCGTACGATTACAATTCTTAAAGGAAGCGACGCCGATTTAAAATTTGAGATATTTGAACGCCTCAATACCGGTTCAGTTCCTCTGAATGATATGGAGATCCGCAATTGTGTATATAGGGGTCCATATCTCAAATTATTAAAGGAATTAGCTGCAGATTCTGAATTTTTGAAGTTAATGGGATTAGAAGGGCCACAAAAAAGGATGAAAGATGTTGAATTTGTTCTTCGTTTTGCTGCATTTTACCATGAAACATATCTGAGGTATAAGCCTTCGATGAAACAATTTTTCAACCGGGATATGGAAAAATATCGATATATATCCGAAAAAGAGGCAAAAGAACTCAAAGAAGCCTTTAAGAAGGCTGTTTCAATAATAAATTCGCTGTTTGGGGGAAATGCATTTAAGAGATTCTATCCCGGAACAGCAGACGACCCAAATGGCAAATGGGAGCAAAAAAGGTTCAATGCTTCGCTTTATGACGTATATCTTGGAATTTTTTGTGATAAAGATAAAAACCAAGTTTATCAGGCATTGGATGCCCTTCGCGAGGGAATCATCGATCTGATGATATCAGATTCGGAGTTCATTGAGGCAATCCTCATTGGGACGAGCGAACAGGAGAGAGTGAAAAAACGCTTTGATATCATGCGAAGGACGGTCGAGGATATTCTGTCGAAATATCATAAACAGCCTCGCTGTTTTTCTCTGAACCTCAAAGAACAGCTCTACAAAGAGAATCCGACATGTGCTATCTGTGGACAGAGAATCCAGCATATCGATGACGCAGCAGTGGATCATATCGAGCAGTACTGGACGGGAGGAAAAACAATTCCAGAAAATGCCCGTCTGACGCACAGGTATTGCAATATGGCAAGGTCACGAAATGATTGAATAAAAAAGAGAAATTTTGGAATGTTCCACCATGGGGTAAATGAAAAAATCACTTTTCCGGTATCGGCTGATCTGAAGAAGAACGGTATGCTCGAGTCGGACGCCTATCTCGATGTCCGGTTTTCGAAGGCCGGGGTGAGGTTGGGGAAGAAGTTGCTTGCGAGGTGGGAGGGGTGAGGGAAAACATGAATGCAGTGAATGGAGGGGATGAAATACATCCCGCGCACCTGAAACCTCCGATGCCTATGCAGCTGGGCTTGGGGAGATAGCGCCCAGAAATATGACATTGTCAAGACTGGTCTCTGCAAGAATAACCTGCCTGTTGGTTACGATTTGGGAGAAATCCTTGGTCCAGAGGATCGTCCCGTCAACATTCCCGGCGACGTCGTGAGCGCCGAGGAAAACCTCGATGTCATCGGGATTGTCGATGTGCCCGTCCAGGCTGCGATAGATCTTGGCGTCGGGGGTTCGCCGGGTGGGGAAGGTGAGTACGGTTCTGTCTTCTAGCCGTTCGAGGCGGCTGACACATTCCCATGTATATGCTTCATGTCCCTGGCGGAGCTTCGTGACGAGCTGGTTCGGGTCATGGTCGAACGCATCTGCAGCGACGTAGACGATGGGAGAGATCCTCATCTCCTATATGGTTTCCGGCAGAGCGCTTGGCGGCGATTCCTACCCTCTTTCCCATCGCATCGCATCCATGCCTGGATCTGTCATCAGGGGGCGGTGTACGCATTGGCGAAGCAGGTGATTCCGATGAGGACAGCGCTCTTCTTTGAGCGGATCAGGAAGTGCGACGGGCTCAGGCGGATCGAGGTGAGGCTGCCGTAGG
>NZ_JARVGN010000127.1 GCF_029762515.1 Methanocalculus sp.
GTGCCCGGATCGCTGCCTGTGCTCCTGGTCCCGGACTCCGCTGTTTGCCGCGGCCGGGTGCCCTGACCTTTACATGCAGGCCGACGAACCCTTTGTCACGGACAGCCTGTGCCACATTGATTGCCATCTGCATTGCTGCATAGGGCGAACTCTCGTTCCGTGCCTGCTTCACGACCATGCCGCCACTGCTCTTGCAGATAGTCTCTGCACCGGAGAGATCGGTCACGGTGATGATCGTGTTGTTAAATGATGCATAGATATGGGCAATACCCCATTTGTCATTCTCAGCTGCCATCTTCAGACCCTCACATTATTGATACGGCCCCGCTCGGGGTTGCTCTCCTTTGCAAGCGAAGATGTTCCATAGTAGCTGATCTGATCCTCTTCGGCTCGTGGAACCATGTATCCCGGAATTGACATGCGCCTGCCGTTGATTGCGATGTGACCATGGTTGATCAGCTGGCGGGCCTGTTTTGGTGAGCGGGCAAGTCCTTTCCTGTAGACGATCGTCTGGAGACGGCGTTCAAGGATATGGCTGACTTTCAGTGAGAGCACATCGTCGATGGTGGCTCCTGCACTGACAAGGGCATATCTCTGGAGGTGCTGGAGCAGCTCTTCGCGGCGTGCCTCAACCCGTGCCTCTTCAATACCGCCCGAGCTCATTGCAAGAATATCCCTTGCACCCTGCCTGTGGCGACGGAGGATGTGGGTTGCCTTCCAGATCTCCTTTTTGTTCCTGAGTCCAAACGTGATTGCAATATTCCGTTCGTCTTCAATCCGCGCCTTTTCAAAACGGCGTTTTGGAGACTGGTACTGCTTGTGGTTCTTTCCTGGATATCCCATATGTACTCACCCCTCACTTCTTCTTCTTGGATACGCCGACCGTTGTTCCGGTTCTTCCGGTTGCCTTGGTCCGCTGTCCGCGTACCTTCTGGCCGGTCTCATGCCTGATGCCCCGGTAACAGCGCATCTTCTTCATGATATTGATGTCCTCATCAAGGGTGAGGGAGACATCGACACCGAGGAGGTGACGGGGTTGTCCGGTATAGAGATCTTTTGGTCTGTTCATCATCCAGGTCGGGACTGTCTCTACGTACTCGTCCACAGCTGCGCGGATCCGGTCAACCTCTTCATCAGAGAGCTTTCCCATCAGATCATGGGTGTTGACGCCGGCCTTGCGTGCCAGAACGAGCGCGGTGTGGATTCCCACGCCCTTGATGCCCGTCAGTGAGATCTGGACCTGCTTGGTGCCGTCGAGATCGGTATTACTGACGCGTACGAAGTAATTCAGTTCGGATTCTTCCATGTTTTATTCCTCTTATTCTCCTTGGAGCGCTGAGGGAGGGATTTGAACCCTCGAGTCCCAGGGGGACACAGGTTTAGCAAACCTGCGCCATACCAGGCTTGGCTACCTCAACAGAGTCATTTCGCATCTTTCGACACTCGCAGTGCGTGAATAGACACCGCTCCATAAAGTGAGTGCTCTATACTATTGGAAGAAAAGGGTATTAATGGTTATGGGTTGGCATCCTTTCTCTGCCGCACACTGCCTGAGGAGACGAGTGCTGAGGTCATGATGGGGATGGCGATAGTTGCATCGCAGAAACACTGGACACGGGGGCAGGTGATCGCTTCTTTTCCCCAGCTTATCGCCTCTTCAAAGGTGCATCCTGAAAGCCCTCCCCAGTGGGGGGCGTCTGTGGTGAACTGGATGGCATAGGCATGGCCGCCGAGATCGCTCTTATGAATGGATGCAATCACCTGTGTCTGCTGGATGAAGTTCTTCGGAACGCCGCCGCCAATATAGACGACACCGGTCTTCTTTGCCTTCTCGACGATTCGGGTGATCTCATCGGTATCTGAGATCTGATCAATATGTACGCTTGTTCCTGCTCTCCGGGCCATAACCATGCTGATCCCAATGGATGAATCTGCGAGTGCAGGGACAAAGATGGGTATGCCTTCCCTGGCACAGGTGGCGGTCAGGGACCGGCCCTCCGGCCTGGTCTCGATGAGCCATTCTCCAAGCCGTTTGATCAGCTCGCGGCTTGAGCCCTGGAACGGGGCGATCGAATCGATAAAGTCAGCAACCTGCTGATCGACATCCCTGAACTGTTCTTCATAGGCAAAGACATCATAGATGCGATCGATCCCCTTCTCAAAGAGTGCTGCATCATCGACATGGTGATGGCCCCGATAGTGCCTGATACCAAGATGCTCGCAGATGTCATGGAAGATATTTGCGCCTGTTGAGACGATAACGTCAATGAAATGCCGCTCAGCAAGCGTAATAAGGCATTCCTGCATACCTGCAGGGACCATCGCACCTGAGACGCCAAGAAGGATTGTGCAGTCAGAATCGGCAATCATCTCTCTCCAGATGATGTACGCTTCACCCAGTTTTCGTCCCTGAAAACCGGTTCTGCTCATCGAATCGAGGAGATCGGCGATCCGCTCGGTTGGTTTCACCGGAGTGGTGGGGGTCAGCTCCATGCCAGTTACATTGCTGCGTGAAGTATTAAATGCAGGGATGAAGGCGAAAAACGATCAAAAAAAAGATGATGATCAGAGTGCACTGATGATCGATCTGCGGGTTACGAGGCCGATCGGCTTCTCATCATTTGTTACAAGTACAGTACTGATATTCTTCTCGGTCATCAGGTCGATGATCGCCCCGACCGGTGTTCCCATTGGAACGGATGTGACGGGCGTGCTCATGATATCCTGTGCAATCAGGTTCCGAATCCGGTTGTCATGATGCTTCACCTCGACCATCTCCTTGAGCTTTACAAGGGCGAGGGCGAGATCGGTCTCGGTGACGATACCAAGGACGCGTCCGTTGTCATTGACAATGAACCGGGTTGCCGAGTCATCCACCATTCTCCGGTGAAGGTGGACGATCCGATCCTCTGGAGAGATTCTGGGTGCGAGCTCGATGACATCCTCAAGCGGGCAGTCTGGTCTCATGACCTTCAGCAGATCGCCCATTGTGACCATTCCGATCAGCTTATGTTCTGCATCCAGAACAACCACAATCTTATAGTTCTGGAGGAGGGGGATGAGAAGATCGATATCCTGGTCGGGATATGCGAAGGTAAAGTCCTCTTTAACCACATTTGCAACATGGATCTGGGTTGGAGGGATGGCTCCGGTCTTCTTGCTGCCGATCTTCTCGGCAATTGTCCGGCGTGATGCGGTTCCGATGACCTTGCCCTGGTTGGTAACGATGATCGGATCTATCCCTTCGCTGAGCATCCTGTCAAGCGCCTCTGTGATGAGGGCTGATTTCGCAATACTGACAGGTTTTGACATGATGTCTTTGATGGTTGTTTTCGTCGTCATTGTGCTACCTCTTTCAGTATGTCATCCCTTTTTAATATGCCTTTGATCTCACCGGCTTCTTCGGCGATGATACTGTTAATATGGTGCTCTCTCATCAACGCAATCGCACTTGATATCGATTCAGCCGGATTGATGGTGATCACAGGCCTCGACATCACATCTTCTGCGATCCCGGACAACTGCCGGACATGCCGCCGGTTCTTGGGTCCTCCGGATTCCTCCTTTCTCAGGTGTACAATATCCCGCTCCGGCACACCGTTCTGGTCGAAGGAATCGAAGAATGCTATGTTTGACTCGGTGATCACCCCGGCAAGCGTCCCGTCATTGTTGATCACCAGGATCTTGTCGTTCCTCTCCCTGATGAGATCAATGACGTGATTGAGCGAATGGTACCGTGAAACAGTCAGCACATCCTCCATGATATCGCCGACTGTTGAAGTGATCTGGTCAACCTCTCCTGATGCCATGATGTCGGTTTTCGTGATGATCCCCTCGACATGCCCACTGGCCATAACCGGAAGCCCGCTTACATCATGAGTAAGCATCATCCCTGCGGCTCTGGAAGCCGGAAGATCCGGTGTTACCGTAATTGGATCCTTCCGCATCATCACCTCAACAGGAATCCTGTCGATCGGCCTTCTCCTCCATATGGGGTCATGCTGCCGGAAACCATATGCAATATCCTTCTTGGTTATGATTCCGGCAAGTCTCTCATCATCCATCACGAGGAGCCGGGAGATCTTATGTCTCAGCATCAGGTTGCGTGCATACGCGATGTTCTCCTGCGTATTGACAACATAGACCGGGGCTGACATTATCTCTTGTACAATCATGGTGCATCACCTCGATGCGAGTGTTCTGACAAGGTCAAATTCTGTGATCATCCCGATAAGCCGGGCATCTTCTGTGACGGGGAATGCTCCGATGCGCTTCTGCACCATCTCCCGTGCAATGTCATTGATACTCTTGTCAGGTGTCGTTGTCTGGAGAGACCCCGTCATGATCGATCGGATCGGTAGCGCTGTAGCCTCACTCACATCTCCTGACTGGATCGTCCTGAAGACTTCGCCGGAGCCGACATACTTCATGATGTCGGTAGCCGTGACGATCCCAAAGAGGACATCACCCGAGACGACCGGGAGTCTTCTGAAATGGTATTTATTCATCTGCCGGGCAACATCGGCAATTGAGCAGTCGGGATTGGTTACCCGCGGGGATTCAGACATCACATCCTCAACCGAGAGGAGGCTCTGGCCCATAAAGAGGGCTTTTAAGAGGTCATGCTCGGTCACCATTCCGACAACTTTCGTCTCATCATCGATGATCGGTGCGCCGCCATGTCTTATATTGACGATCAGGTCGATTGCGTCGTCGATATCATCAGTCTCACGGAGTGTCATCACCTGTTCGGTCATGATCGTCCTGAGGTTCTCATTAATCGCAGAGAGGAAATTACCCTTATGCTTGGTTTTTACCAGGTTGTACCGGTCCCCTCCTCCCATGAAGTCGACAATATCAGATACCGTGATGATGCCCCTGAGCTGGCCGCTCCCGGCATCGGTAATCGGCAACCTGCGGAATCCCTCACGTGTCATCGTTGCGACACCATCGCAGATACTCATCGTCGGAGGAACACTGACAACGTTTGCAGTAGAAATGGCCATGATCCCGCCCTTCCTGTCTGCCGGGCGCGATTTGAATTCTATCGGGCCCCGATTCAACTTTCCCTGCATCATTAGGTGGCGTTCACCTTTGTTCTGGCCTGTTGTATTCTCATGCATGGTGATCCCTTACGTTTTTTGTACAAGGTTCTTCAGGACATCATGGCGATCCAGAATGCCGACGACAGTCCCGTCATCGACCACAGGAATGCGGCTGATGTCATGGGTGACAAGGAGGCGGGCAGCTTCGGAGACCGTGGCGTCCGGACTCGTTGTAAACACCGGTGTTGTCATGACGCGGGATATGGATGTTTTTGTACTGTTTCCAAATGATCGCCTGATACTGCCGTTTTCAATAAGGTCGCGGCGTGATATGATGCCGATCAGCTTCCTATCGGAAAGGACAGGGAGTGATGCATATCCACT
>NZ_JARVGN010000128.1 GCF_029762515.1 Methanocalculus sp.
GCTTTCAGGAGATCATGGTGCCCTCCTCTATTATGCCAATGTCGAGGAGAAGAACGGATCCGTCTTCACCCGCTCGTCCCGTTCACTTGCCTTTGTCGGGGTCGGAGAGAACCTGGCAGATGCAGAGAGATCAGCTGAGGCTGCGGCATCTTCTGTCCGGGGAAATATCAGGTACAGGACGGATATTGGAAAGGAAACCATTCTCTCGGATCGTATACATCATATGAAGGAATTGCGATGAATGTACTCTCTATTCTGGATCTCTCGTCTGAAGATATATCGACGATCATTGAAGATGCAATCCGGCTGAAAGAAGAGCGTCGACAGAATATCCCTCATCCTCACCTCTCTGGAAAAACACTCGGTATGATCTTTGAGAAGTCATCGACCAGAACACGGATCTCATTTGAAGTCGGGATGTTTGAACTTGGAGGATCTGCCCTGTACCTCAACCCACGGGATATGCAGCTGGATCGCGGTGAGGCCATCGGTGATACTGCGCGTGTTCTCTCACGATATCTCTCGGCAGTCATGATCCGCGCACATACCCACAGCTCAATTGAGGCATTTTCTGCGTCTTCTGCGATACCGGTCATTAACGGCCTTTCAGACAGGGAACACCCATGCCAGATTCTGGCGGATCTGATGACCTTAAAGGAACAGTTTGGCCGCTTATCAGGGCTGAATGTTGCATGGGTGGGGGATGGAAACAATGTCTGCAACTCACTGATCCTTTCATCAATCAGGACCGGAATGAATGTCTCTGTGGCTGTTCCTCCAGGCTACGAACCCGATAGCGAGTGCATCCGCCGTGCCGAAGCCGAAGGCTCTGTGAGATTGTGTGAGAGTCCTCTTGAAGCGGCCGAGGGTGCCGATGCAGTCTATACAGATACCTGGATATCGATGGGTCAGGAGGCTGAAGAGAAAGAACGTCTTGCATCATTTATGGGATATCAGGTGAATGCAGAACTGCTGAAGCGCGCATCTCCCGAATGTATCGTTCTTCACTGTCTCCCGGCACATCGCGGCTGTGAGATCACCGATGAACTTCTGGACGGACCCCGGAGTGCTGTCTGGGATCAGGCTGAAAACCGCCTCCATGCACAAAAAGCACTTCTGCTCTCGATTTTTGGCGCGGAAAAAAAGATTAATTGATAAATTTTTTCAGTTCTTCAAACATGAACGCCTCAACGCGTTCAACCTCTTCTCTTTCTCCCCTGAATGCCAGTAGTTCACGTTCGTCCCCATCCATATTCGCAAAAGCCAGGCGGGTTTTATGCGGCACCAGTTCGACATTATAATTCTCCAATACCGAGCGGATAATGCTTCTCGGTACTCCCGGTGGGATCACCAGATCAAATAACTCTGCTTCTTCCATACTTTATCTCCCAATCTTTATTCTTCTACCCATGATACAGCCCCCTCCACGGACGCCGCCCAGGGGATTTTTCGGTTTACCGAGCGAATTCATACAGCGTCCCATCAGTGCAGCACCGCGAGCAAGCCCATCGTCCACGAAAACAATGTGATCGATTGGATCTGCAAACAGTTCTCGATCGATGATCCCCTCAAGGATATATTCGGGTTTTTTCCCCGATATCGCTGCTCTTCCGGTAAAACCGATTGATGCATTCCCTGGTATGAAATGTCGTTCATTGCAGACATCAATCATCCTGAGAGCCATGCTTGCACAGACGCGATCGATAACCTCTGTGACTACAGATAATCTGTGTTTCTCATAGATCTCCGCACCAATCTTTTTGAGGTTGTCGATCCCATCTCCGTCAACACCGCAATCGCATCCGATAAGTGCCACACCAGATTCCGCTGCGACATCGGCATAAACAGGAACACGTCCAAAACGCTTTCGATCCGGGGGAACTATCCTGATATCAATATATTGATTACAGAGATCCACATAGTCGGATACTACCTTCCTGTGCCTTCCAAAAGAGAAACTTCCCCCTCCGTTCCCTTCGCCAAAAACATCTAGTGCGGTGCCGGTCCTTCCTTCAACAAGACCGGTTCCCCTGACGATCGCATCGGGAATGGCTCCGGCAAGGCCACAGAAATTGCCGATTGTTTTTGCAAAGGGGTTATCAGCATCGTGTGGCACATCGCCGGTTATTCTTCCGTCAAGCGTTGTTCCAAAATCAAGTGAGATGCAGGGATTCCGAAAATCAACCGGAGTCCATTTTGCCCCTTCTTTTATGCCTGCCATGGCAAGCTCTCCTTCCATCTCGTTTGCCACCATTTCCACTCCGGTGCTACCAACCGGTGGAACAACTCCTGCAACAGCACCGGTAAAGACGAGGCGGTCAGCGAAGCTGTGATCCTTCAGTTTTTTTGGGAGATTATCAATTGACATCGGCGGGGTCATCTTTCGCGGGGGCACGCCGGCATCCAGACAACCATTCGCAAGCGCGATAACGAAGTCACCTACCTGATCGGGGGATTCCATTGCCGCAACAACCCCGGTGCTCCGTACCACAAAGTCAAGGTCATTTTTGATATCGAGTTTTGCCTCACGATGGCACTGGATCAGCGTATTCCGTACAAGTTCGGTCACCGATTCCCGTGTCAGTTCGGTTCCGTCCAGTGTCTTTCCAAAGATCTCCTCTCCGGGCTTTGGGGGACGGACATCCCGGCTCATGCTCACTGTCTTGTTTATAACATAGCATAAACCGGTTTCAAGGCTGGTTCCTGTCAGGATACATTTTGTAGTGGTATTGCCCATCTCAACAGAAGCGACGATGAAATATGGTTTGTTCTTATATTCTGGTATCTGCATGCCAGCACCGTGGGATATTGAAGGTGGAGGCGGGCTGTAGACCATGTGAGGTTTCTTCCCAAAGAAACCCTTCAAAAAACCGGCGCACATACTAATCGATTCTCAAGACAGAACAATTAACCTTTCTGTTTCTCTCCTGAAAAAATGCAGGCTATCAGATCCCTGCCTGCCCGATCAGAACAAGAAATCCAATGATGATCGGCTGGTGAATGAGATAGATAAGAAGCGAATTTCGTCCGGGAACAGCCAGGAGACTCACAAATCTGTTATCCCGTTGTTTTTTTGCCTTTTTGGAATACCGGAATGTTCCTGCTGCTATTCCCAACAGGATCAGGGAGAACCATGGTATGAGCGGCTCATAATCCAGTGTGTAGAAGCCGTGTGGATAGATGCCAAGTGGGATCAGGTACGCAGGTCCATAGAGAGGAAAGAAGAGCAACCAGATGAGAATAATTATGCCAGCCGGAAGGATATTCCATCTTCCCAGAGGTAGAAACAGGATCGCGAGTATGGTGGAGATTCCTATGAGATGGAGGATCCCAAAAACAATGAATCCATCATGGGGATAGATCCAGGTGATAATTGTTATTCCTGCTGCAATACCGAGGATTTTTATGCCGCGTGAGATGAATGGAGAGGCAGAAGCTCTGTAATCGGCCTGTATCCCGATTGATTGAGCTTTTAGGTGGAGAGAGATCCCGGCGATGAAGATGAATGAACCGGCGATCGGATATGCCATGTAGCGAAAGAACGGGTCAACCTGTATGATTCCAAAATAACTCAGATCGAAGATGATATGGTATACGATCATAGCGATGAGAGATACTCCACGGGCAGCATCAAGAAGATCATCCCGTTTTGTTCCATGCGGCTTGCTCATCAGCTCTGATCTCTTGCCGTGATCATATATATTCTGTCAGATTGATTGCGTTTCATAATGCAAAGGTAGTAAGTATCTGAGGGGATAAGATCTATCAGATTCAGATGCAGTTGAAAAGCTGCCCGAAAGGGTATATGATCGAAACACACCGGGCTGTATCTCCCGAGTCAACCCTTGAACGGATTGAACCCCTCCTTCCACAGGCTGGTATCACGCGGGTGGCGGATATTACAGGTCTTGATCGCCTTGGAATACCTGTCTTCTCCTGCATCAGGCCTACTGCCGAGGGGGGAGCAATATCAGTCTACAATGGGAAAGGAGCAACGCCAGTTGCTGCACGGGTCTCTGCCATCATGGAAGGGATCGAACGGTGTTCTGCCGAGATGCATTCCGATCCGGTGATTGTTGGACGATACTCTGAGATCTCACGGGACTTACCTGCCATTGATCCAATCGATCTGATCCTTCCGGCAGGTTCAGACAGGGAAGCACTAATACCCTGGGCAACCGGGTATGATATCATCAATAACGAGGAGGTGCTTCTACCGGCACATGCCGTATACCACCCCCTATCTCATAGCTATCCTCCCCTTCACCGGACAAACACGAATGGAATTGCATCCGGCAACACTCTGGAAGAGGCGATTATCCATGGACTGCTGGAAGTTATCGAACGGGATGCATGGTCACTTGTTGAGGCAACCCGCTATACCGGGAACCGGATCGTCGACATAACGGATCCTTTCAGCCTGGAGATTATCAATCGCTTCTCTCGTGAAGGAATTGACCTGATCCTGAGGGATATTACAAGCGATATTGGGATTCCGACATGCGCCGCTGTTGCAGATGATACTACCCTCTGCGATCCGGCGCTTCTTGTCACGGGCATGGGCACCCATACCACACCGGAGATCGCGCTTCTTCGCGCATTGACCGAGGTTGCCCAGAGCCGCCTCACCCAGATTCATGGTGCCCGCGAGGATACGGTGGTTGCCGATATGAGAAGGCAGATTGGGTATGAACGGACCAAAAGGCTGAATGGCTACTGGTTCCGGGAAAATGGTACTATTCCTTTTGAAAGAATACCCGGCTATAGAAGTGATGATCTCCTCACCGATATCAGGCATGTCTGTGATCGCATCATCTCAGCAGGATTTGACCGGGTTATCGTCTCTGATCTGACGCGGCCCGGGATCGGCATTCCCGTTGTCAGGGTGGTAGTTCCCGGCCTTGAAGTATTTGCAATGGATCAGGAACGGATAGGAGATCGGTGTAAGAATGCACGGCGCAGTCGTTTACCTCGGCCCAAGTCTTCCTCATGAGGAAGCACGGGCACTCTGTCCGGATGCCACCTTCCTCCCCCCGATCAGGCGCGGGGATCTAAATGCCATTTTCGGATCTGAAGTATCACTCGTCTGTATCATTGACGGGTACTTCTTTCAGGATTCTGCTGTAGGCCATCGCGAGATCCTCTCTCTTCTCCGGAGTGGAATTTTCGTGATTGGTGCATCAAGCATGGGGGCGCTCAGGGCAGCAGAACTGGATTCCCTTGGAATGGAGGGGGTTGGTGTCATCTATTCACTGTACCGGAATGGAACACTCGTCTCTGATGATGAGGTGGCCCTTGTCTTCGATCCCGAAACATTGACTCCCCTCTCTGACCCCCTTGTTAATATCCGGTGTACGCTTCGACATGCCAGAAAAGATGGTGTTATCTCAGAAGATGTGGAGGCTCTTCTTATCAGGACTGC
>NZ_JARVGN010000129.1 GCF_029762515.1 Methanocalculus sp.
GTTTTCATCAGTGGCGCAGACGGTGACGGCTCCCTCGTTCACAACCTGTACCCTCCCCATCCGGAGTGCAAGAGCGGCAGCAAAATCATCATCGGATGCAGACTCAAGCAGCTGATCGGCATGACGTGGATCAAGCGAATCGACAACAGCCCGGCAGAGAACACAGGGATTACAGTCTTTCAGGGTTGCAACAGGCCGAAATCCACGGAAAAGAGTCATATAATCGTTGATCAGCTCGTCAAGGTGATCGATGAGCCAGGGTTCGATCACAGCACCAAGGCCCCCCCGATCAATGAGCCGTTCAATTTTCCCTGCGATATTTGCGGCATTCAGTGCAAGCAGAATGGGTTGATGGGCACCCTGCCGGTATTCTTCGGCAAAACTGTTGTATCTGGCAAGCAGATCATCAACCGCTGCACAATCAAGAACTGATGAGATCTCTCCGGCAGATGCTCCTTCCTCAAGCTCTGCAAGCATATGAGAAACAAATGCGATCCTGCCTGAGATGATCGTGAGAGTTTCATCGATCTCCGCCATCAGATCCTCAGCAAAGAGCGCTGTCTCCTTCATCCTCTCGGGTGTGAAGGTCTCGATCCCGCTTAGTTTCTCGACCTGCCTGAGAACAAGATCTATGCTCCTGATTGCATCGGCTGAAGGGATTGGGTTTCCATGGCCCGAGTAGCAGACTGTAATATTCTCTCCGCAAATCATCTGTCTGATCCCGATGAGGGAATGAAGCAGATCATCACGTGAATAGCCGACTATTCCTGCAACACCGGGAGATCCTGCAAAGAGCGTATCTCCAATGAAGAGTCTGTCCCCGATCCTGTAACAGATACAATCCGGGCTGTGTCCGGGTGTATGATAGGCGGTGATCTCAAGATCCCCTGAGAATGGTATCGTCTCTTCAGAAAGGCCGTACCTTCCGGTCTCCTGATTCCCGGAGAAGAGGGGGTTGCCAAGGAGTGTCGGCGATAATCTCTTCCCAAGGAGTGTTGCCTGGGTGACTCCGTAATCTTCTGTTTTCAGGGCAATGACACCTGATACATGCGAATAGGCGCGGTCTGCAAACAATGAGAGTTCGGGGTGGCTGACGAGTGAATGGCAGTGATCCATATGGGTATGTGTCAGCAGGATGCCGGTTAACTGCCGGTTTTCAGGGAGATCGGATATGACGGAGAGGATTGTATCTGCCTGCCCCGGGATTGCACCGGGGTCGATCAGGATCAGATCGTCTTCTGATCCGATGAGGTAAGAGTTTGATGAGAGGATATCGATCTTCCTGATCATCGGGTAGAAGGAGAGATCCCCGTCACCTGATAACCGGCTCCATCCTCTCAAATCCATTCTTCACCGGTGATGCGCAACTGCATCGGTTACGGTCTTCTCGATGGTAAAAATTGATGTAAACCCGGTCAGCCGGAATATCTTCTCGACTTCTGTCCTGAGCCCGCAGAGGATCACATGGCGCCCTGATCCCTTCAGTTCTTTCTCGATGACAAGCAGTATGCGGAGCCCCCCGCTGCTGATATATTCGAGACCCTCACAGTTCACAATGACGTTTCTTTCCTGTTCCCCGGCAAATGATCTGAGGATATTCTCTGCCTCTGGTGCGGTTGTCGAATCAATTCTTCCAAAAAGATTCGCATGCCTGACACCCCCTGTCTCTGCTATGGTAATCTCCATCATTAATATCCACGCTCTGTATCTGATAGGAGTTGAAAGGTAAAAACGTTATATTCTTTTTTAGCGTAGGATTAGAAAGGTTGAAGTGCTGAGTTGGAGATAGCAACCGGAATCAGGAAAAAAATGATCCCTCTGCAAAAGGATCTGCGAGGGCCGAATTCTCATCCTGGAGGGGATTTTGTATCGTATCCAGAATGGAGAGGAGATCGCGTCCCCGGTATGGTTTTGGAAGGACTGCACAGAAACCATGCTCCCGGTATGCTGACATAACCGGATCATCCGAGTATCCGGAGGAGACTATGGCCTTAATAGAAGGATCTTCCCGATACAGGATGGCCATCGCCTCTCTCCCGCCCATTCCCCCCGGTATGGTAAGATCCATTATGACAGCGTCGAATGCATCTCCATTCTTTTTCGCCTCTCTGTAGAGGTAAATCGCCTCATCACCGTCTGTTGCAGTTGTAACTTTATACCCTTGTTGTGTCAGTATCACCGATGCGATATCAAGGATCGCCTCATCATCGTCCATGATCAGGATCGACTGATCTCTTCCACAGGGGATTGTCAAATCGCATGTCCGGCATGAAAGAGCTTTCTTCGATGCCGGAAGGTAGATCGAGAATGTGGAACCGATACCGGGCTGTGATACGACATCGATTGTACCGCCATGTTTTTTGATAATTGAGAGGCATGATGCAAGTCCAAGCCCGTTTCCATTCTGCTTTGTAGTAAAGTACGGGTCAAAGATTCTGGTGAGATTATTCTGTGAGATCCCGCATCCCTGATCATGTATAGAGATACAGAGATAGTCTCCCGGAATACTGGTTCCCATATCCTCTTCTATTGTGCAATTCTTTGCATTCACAATGATGATACCGCCATCCGGCATAGCCTGATTGGCATTGATGACGAGGTTGCTGATCACCTGACCGATCTGGCCGCAGTCCACGTCAGCTGTCCAGAGATCCTGTTCGATCGAAATCTCCGCCCGCGAGGCTGTTCCCTGAAGAACAAACAGGCTCGTCTCTTTAATGAGATCGCGGATATCAGCAGTCTCCTTCACAGGCGATCCGCCTTTTGCGAATGTAACAAGCTGCCTGGTCATATCGCGTGCACGGAGTGCTGCTGTTTCGGCACGTTCGATCCGATCAATTGCTGCGGGATTATCTGTTATCTCCATTCTGGCTATCATCAGGTTTCCGGTAATCGCTGTGAGAATATTATTGAAGTCATGAGCAATTCCCCCTGCAAGAAGGCCGATCGACTCAAGTTTCTCTATTCTGATCATCTCATCCTCATGGCGTCTCCGCTCTCCTATGTCCCGGATGACACAGACGCTTCCAATTGCCGCTCCCTTGCAATCCCGAATCGGAGCAGCTGAAAATTCAATGGGGCAAATGAGGGAATCTGCCTTTTCCAGGTACAGATCCCGTGAGATCATGATCGGAGCATTCTTTGCTATTGCCTCTGATGCCAGTTCATCTGCGGATAGTGCATCTCCATCTCCCCCCTGCATCTGGAGGACAAGGCTGATATCCATCCCGATCAGATCATCCTTTGATCTGCCGATCAGATCTGCTGCAGGTTTATTGATGAGAATGATTCGTGACCTGGTATCGGTTGCAATCACCCCGTCGGTGATTGAAGATAACGTGACAGATAGGCGTTCTCTCTCCGCAGCACCCGCCTGCTCAGCTGCTCTCCGTCTCTCTATCTCGGATGTCAGATTTACATTAATATGGGAGAGTTCTGTAGTTCGTTCCCTCACAAGATCCTCAAGATGGTTCTGGTATCGGGCAAGTTCTTCTTCCGCAGCTCTCTTCTCTGTAACATCCCTTGCAATCCCGAACAGGCCGCTTATTATCCCCTCTGAATATCTTGGCTGTATATGGAGATCCAGAACCCGCTCCTCTCCTTTTTTTGTCCTGATCTTCGTCTCAAAAGACTGTTTGTTTATTGAGGTTGTCTGAATTGGCTCTTCCTCATTTGGTGTCTGATGTGAGAAGTCAGGAAAGAGTTCTGACATATCTCTTCCTATGAGCTCTGTTTTTGTATATCCGGTAAGGGTCTCAGCCATCCTGTTTGTACTTGTAATTATTCCTCTTGTGTCTGTGGTGAAGAAGATGTCATGGGCATCGTTGAAAAGATGGCGGAAACGCTCTTCGCTCTGCTTCAAAAGGTTCTGTGATCTCTCAAGCGAGTCGAGCATTTTATTCACTCCCGATGCAACCTGGGCTATCTCATCATCCCCGGTAAAATTGATCCGGGATGAAACTGATCTACCCTCACGAATCGATCGAATCCCTGTTCTGAGCCTGTTTAATGGATCGAGTACCATCCTCTCCATTATGCCCATGGTCACAGCTCCACTGATGATGCCCAGAATGACAAGGGCAAGAAGTGAGAACTGGATCGCAGACTGGCCGTTCTGAAAAATATCCCGTGGCATCTCAACTTTCATGATTAAACCCGGGTTTCCATGAAGATCAGACAGGATTGTATAGCCTGCTACGGTATTCTCATCAATCGGTTTCACAATCTCTGAATGATCCGAAATCAGAAGCGACTGAACCTGCCGGATATCCTCCGGATTATTGTGATGGTGGCTTTCATAGACTGATAACTGGAGATCTGTCTGCTGGGAGAGGATCCCCATCTCTGCCTCATCAAGATATCGGCCTACAATGATTGTTCCAGATGGCTCTTCCTGTCCGCTTCGTATGATAGGGCGTGTTGCAATCAGCATTGGCCCTGATCCGAGCACAAGCATTCCATTCTCAGCAGTGATATCCTTCTCTGTCATCTGGGAGAGGAGGCTTCGTGGTGTCGGCATCACATGGCCATAATCCAGATTGATATATTTATGGTTGATTATCTCTTTCTCATGATCGACAAAGAGAATGATGTTGATATTTGATCCGGTAAACTTTTCATCGGGAAATGCCGACTGAAAATATACATGATCACGGGTTTCTAAGAAGGAATTCGTCTCTTCGGCACTCGCCCAGGAATATGCTATCGCATCCAGTTTTCTAATCTCACCGGCTATTGCATTCTCTGCACGCTCAATATTCTGGTGCATTGCATTCTCTTCAAGTTTGGAAAAACCCTCCATGACGATCATCTGGGAGCAGATGAAGAGGATGCAGGTCATGATGAGGCAGGAGATGGCAATTGCGCCGAGTGTTTTCAATCTCAGCGAACCGGGCAGGAATCGTTTAATTATTGTGTTGTATCTGTTCAAATCAAGGGAGATCAAGGGACTGATCCTCTTCTCTTCAGACAGAGCACTATCATCTTGCATCACCCTGTTTCTTGTCCCGGTACTGCATCAGAACTTGTGTTTGAGAATATTGATGCCATCGGATTATCTGGGTTATCTGATTCCAATAGAGATCTCTATTGTTGTCAGAATCTCAGTTGAGAGAACCTATGCCGGTTCGTGAGTATGGTACTGATTGACCGGGGCAGGAGAGATACTCTCTTCCGGGGAGGTCTGGCATAAGTATGATTGAACGGAATCAAAAAGTTCTCATTGTTGTTTTTATTCTTGTTTTAAGTGTATGGTCGGTTTATTTTGGAGGGGCAATAATTGGATCAGATGGAACCGGATTACCTGAATCGAAAATAAATGACAGAAGCCAGGAGACGGTTATCACCATTGCCGGATCAACGACCGTCCAACCAGTCTCTGAAATCCTTGCAACAGTCTATTCAAGATCCAAT
>NZ_JARVGN010000012.1 GCF_029762515.1 Methanocalculus sp.
ATTATGGCGAGATCGGATACCGGGGACCCGCTCCACCAGCAGGAGAGACACAGCGGATCCTCTTCAAGGTCTATGGCCTCGATGCTCCCCTTGACTGTTCGCCAGGTGCAGACAAGCATGAGGTGATTTGCGCAATGAAAGGGCATGTCCTCCAGTATGGGCAGACCGAGGCACTTGTTCAGCGATGACATACCCTTATTACACATGATACACACTCATCAACTGGTGACAATCCATGGAGAAACTGACAATAACCTTACCAACACGTGAATTTCCAGGCGACTACACCTGTGACGGGGCAGACCGCTCCCCTCCCCTGACCATCGCCGGGTTAAACGATCAGGTGAAAGCCCTTGCCGTTATCATGGAGGATTCAAGTTCAGAAGGTGGCGGCAACTTCGCCCACTGGATCATCTGGAATATTGAACCCGTCAAAATCCTCCCTGAATCACTCGCGAAAGAGCCGACGATCTCATTTCCGGTCTCAGCAGTACAGGGGGTAAATGACTTTGGAAAGATCGGCTACTCAGGCCCATGCCCACAACCCGGATCACCCCATCGGTACATCTTCAAGGTCTATGCACTTGACAGCGAGATCGACCTTCCCGCCGGGGCGACACGAAAAGAGCTTGCTGCTGCACTCGCAGGCCATGTCATCCAGTTTGGGAATGCTGAGGCGATCTACTCGCGTTGATCAGTACATTGGCCAGAAGAAGATCAGGAGTGGGATCGAGACGGCCACAACGATCAGCTCAAGCACAATCCCCATCCTCCAGTAATCCGTGAACCTGTATCCACCCGGACCCATGACCAGGGTATTGGACTGATGGCCGATCGGGGTAAGGAATGCACAGGATGCCCCGATTGCAACCGCCATAAGGAAGGGATCGATTGAGGCTCCCATATCAAGAGCAATACCAATAGCTATCGGGGCCATCAGGACAGCTGATGCGGCATTGTTTACGAGATCCGAGAGGAACATCGTGATGACAAGGAGGATAACGAGCGTCAATACCGGTGGAAATGTCGAGCCTGCCGAGACGATACTTCCGGCAATGAGTGCAGCACCTCCACTGATCTCAAGTGCCTGTCCAACAGGTATCATTGCACCAAGGAGGATGATGATCGGCCATTCAACACTCTCGTACGTCTCGCGAAGAGAGATGATGGAGGTGAGGATCATCAGGACTACTGCAGCGGAAAAGGCGATCTGAACAGGCAGAAGCCCAAATGCAGATACCAGAAGTGCCGATCCGAAGATCATCAGGGCGAGGAGGATCATCTTCGGGCCACCTATCCTGAATCCCCGCTCTGCAAGAGGGAGGCAGCCGATTTTTGGAAGGGCTGCCTGCAATGCATCTTTTTTCCCCTGAAGGAGGAGAATATCGCCGGGCTGAAACCGGACCTGTTTCAGCCGATCCTTGATCCGTCCGCCTTCCCGTGCAACTGCAAGGAGATTGAGCCCGTGTATCCAGCGGAGATTTGCAGAGTATGCAGTCTGGTCGAGGATCGGTGAATCCGGCTTGACGATCGCCTCAAGAATGCCCACACTCTCCGATCCGATCACCTCCTCGGTCACATCGTCTTTTTCAGTGAGTTCGAGCCGGGTTGCATCAAGGAGAGTCTGGAGATCATCGGAATGTGCCTTGATGATGAGGATATCACTCTCAAGTATCCTCTCATAGACCGAGGGAGCGACAATCTTCCGGCCATTTCGTACGATCCCGACCACCATCACATCCGCCTCTGTGGCGGTCCCGATATCGATGATCATCTTTCCCGCGAATTTGGATTTTTCGGGAACCCTGACCTCGGTTAAGTAATCTTTAACGGAGAAAAGCTCTTCCTGCGATGCCGGTCTCTCCCGGATCGGGATCAGCCGATACCCGATGAGTGAGATGAAGAGGATGCCACAGATCGCAACCCCCAGCCCGACATATGCGAAATCAAAGATGAGGAATGGATCGCCTCCATTCTGGATCCGATAGGTGGCGATGATGATGTTTGGGGGTGTGCCGATGAGGGTGACCATTCCACCAAGGAGCGAGCCGAACGCTATCGGCATCAGGAGATATGAAGGAGATCTCCCGCTCTTCCTCGCAGTCCTGATGGCAACCGGCATCATCAGGGCCAGTGCCCCGATATTATTCATGAATCCGGAGAGAAGGGCAACGATACCGGTGAGTGAGAAGATCTGCCGCACCTTCCCATCACCCACCCGCGACACCTGGCGGGCAAGAATATCTATTAACCCTGAGTTCTGAAGCGCCTTACTCAGGATCAGAACAGCAGCAACGGTGATCACCGCGGGATGGCCAAATCCAAGGAACGCATCAAGTGGATCGATGATCCCTGCAATGGTGACAATGAGGAGTGCAATCAATGCAACGATGTCATACCTGACCTTACCGGTCGCAAAGAGCACGAGTGCCAGAAGCAGCGTTCCAAAGACAATTGCAAGATCGAGCATCAGTAATAGAGCTCCTGTACTGATACTGGATGATGATTGAGGAGATATATCTTACCGGTTTGCAGGCAGAGACAGAAGGTCATGCCGGGTGAGAACCACCCAGATCCCCGGCCACCTCCAAAGCCCAGGCTTTGATCGCCTCATAATCCCGGAAATCACCGATTGGTGAGCTGACAACCTTCAGCGCCACCTTCTGGAGAAACGAAAGCTTCGCCGGATCCGTTTTACCAGCAAAATATCCGAGATGCGCAGGCTCAAAGGGGCTGATAGCCTTGCTCAGTGCAGCACGTGCCAAAGCCCGCTTCTCTTCATCATCTTCAACAAATGACATCCCGACAGCAAATGCCGCCTTGAAACGGCTTTCAAGTGCGGCGTGATGGGCGCGTACATACTCCTCCACCTCACGCATGGCCCCCATATAGATCGGCCCCCCAAGGATGACAGCATCATAGTGTTCAGGCATCAGATCGGAGTTAAGCAGAGAGAGATCTGTGTCATATCCGGCATCCCGTAGCACCTCAGTAACCGCCCCGGCAACACCGGCGGTCGATCCTGCCCGTGTTGCATAGGCAACGAGTATTCGCCCGTTCATGCGGACACACTCCCCCTCTGAACTGATGAAACTTCCGAATTATGTTGCGCTCACCAGCACCAGAACACGGTGAGATAACAGTGTATCACAGAGAAGTTTTGAGGCAATAGGCAAAGGATATATAGAACTGCTACTCACCTTATGTTAAGGCAGAAAGCCGAATCTATCAGGAGAGTTGATACACAATGGCAATAGTTCCAATCGGTGAGCGTGTTCTTATCAGGCCGAGAAAACCTGAAGAGAAGACAAAGAGCGGGATCTATATCCCGGACAGCGCCCAGGAGAAGCGGAAAGAGGGCGATGTTGTCGCTTGCGGGACATATAAAGATGGGAAGGAACTTCCCGTACAAGCCGGGGATCGGATCCTGTATGGCGGATACAGTTCAGAGAAGATCACCGTCGAAGATGAAGAACTCGTCATGATCGAATTCAAGGACGTCATTGCAAAAGTGGAATAGGTGATACAGATGACTTCAACAAAACAGATCATGTTCAATGAGGAGGCACGAAAATCCCTCCTCTCAGGTGTTAATAAGGTGGCAGATACGGTCAAGGTGACGCTCGGGCCAAAAGGGCGGTATGTCGTCATCGACAAGAACCAAAACCCGATCATCACCAATGACGGAGTGACAATTGCAAAAGAGATCTCACTCCACGACAAATTCGAAAATATGGGTGCGAAGCTGATCAAGGAGGTCGCATCACGGACACAGGATAAGACCGGGGACGGAACAACAACCGCCTGTCTGCTGGCACAGGCGATCCTGACAGAAGGTATCAAGATCATCTCAACTGGTGCAAATCCAATCGAGATCAAAAAAGGTATTGAAAGTGCTGTCAGTGCCGCAGTTGAATATATCGAGTCAACCAGCATTCCGGTCCGCGACCAGGAGAAGATCCATCAGGTTGCAACCATCTCGGCAAACAACGATGAAGAGATAGGATCCCTCATTGCAGAAGCAATGGAGAAGGTCGGATATAATGGCCTGATCAGTGTCGAGGATGCAAAGAGCCTTGATACAGGGCTTGAGGTTGTGAAGGGGATGCAGTTTGACAGCGGGTTCATCTCACCCTACATGGTCACCGACCAGGAGAAGATGGTCTGCGAGTACGAAAACCCCTATATTCTGATCACCGACAAGACGATCAGCACCATCAAGCAGATCGTTCCGATCCTTGAACTTGTCTCATCCGAGGGAAGGCCGCTTTTAATCATTGCAGAGAATGTTGACGGAGAAGCTCAGGCAGCACTGGTTCTGAATATCATCCGCGGATCACTGAAGGTCTGTGCCGTGAAGGCACCCGGATTTGGTGATGACCGGCTCGCAAACCTTGAGGATATCGCTGCACTCACCGGTGCATCTGTCATCTCCGAAGAGCGGGGACTGAAACTTGAGGATGTCACCCGCTCACAGCTTGGCACCTGCCATACCATACGGGTAGATGATGAGAAGACCCTTCTCGTCGGCGGCGCAGGCAATCGTGCAATGGTCGAAGAGCGGATGAAACTGATCGATTCACAGATTAAGATCAGTGATGCGGAGTTCAAGACAAATGAACTGAAGCGGCGGCTCGCCAGCCTCGGCGGGGGAGTGGCTGTCATCAAGGTGGGTGCTGCCACCGAGACCGAACTGAAAGAGAAGAAGATGCGGATCGACGATGCACTGAATGCTACAAAGGCAGCAGTCGAGGAAGGGGTTGTCGTCGGAGGCGGTATCACCCTGCTCCGTGCAATAGACAACCTCGGGGATCTCTCCTTCAATGATGGCAGGGATGCAGGAGTCGGGATCATCCGCCGTGCCCTCGAAGAGCCGGTTCGCCAGATCGGAAAGAATTCAGGGATCGAAGGAGCCGAGATCATCGCCCGGCTGAAGGGTGAGAAGAACCCGTCAATCGGGTATAATGCCAAGAAGGGCGAGTATGAAAACCTGATCGAGAGCGGTGTCATCGATCCCGCCAAGGTGGTCAGGATCGGGCTTCAGAATGCAGGATCGATTGCAGGAATGATACTCTCAACAGAAGCAATCATCACCGACTATGATGATGAGAAGGATCAGAAAAGCCAGACCATCATCATCTAAACCCTTTTTTTAAATAATTTCATATAAAAAAGAAAGAATCTCAGAGCCATCTCTGAGATCAATTATGCAGATGCAGCTTTTGGCGTCATTATTCCCTGAACAATGCTGAGTATGCCGATTGCGATCGCAAAGACACCGATATAGACGGCGACCAGGATCACCGCACCAAGCAGCGGGAAGATGAAGAAGATACCTCCGAGAATAACCGAGAGTGCACCGGAGAGCCCAAGGAGCAGGCGGATACCGCCTGAGTCCATTACCGTAAGTGCAACCCAGATATCTGAGAAACCTGATATGATCGCAAGGATTGCAATGAGGATAGTCAGGGTAATTGCAGTCATGATCGGGTTAATTACCCCAAATATGCCACCAATCACCAGGAGGATTCCAAGGATGAGAAATGCAGTTCCAAATGATTCGCCAGAGGGCTTCATGAGTGACAGCCCGACAAGGAGAAGGCCATTGATCAGGATGAAGACCGCAAAGAGGATTGCAACCACCTCAACGGTGAGGCCGGGCCAGAAGAGCACAATAATACCTAGAAGAAGGGCAAGCACTCCTCGCACGATATAGGGCATACGTGATTGTTCGTTCATACTAGAGAATACGAGCGACAGTATTTAAAGAATTGCATGTCTTTTCCACTTCCCTTATCATCGTGCCCTTCAAATAATGATCTGCATTGTTATGCGGGTGACGATCAGGTGGTATTTTTTCATCTCTATTGTACAGACAACTGTAACCTTTGCTGCCGGTACTGCCGCGGAAAACTTTTCGATGATGACGAGGATGAATGTGCATCACCCTGCGATATCGCAGTGGATCTCCCGGTGGAGTTTGATCGCTCACTGAAAAGCCCGCTGTACCGGTTCCTCGCAGCAGATCCCGAGCCGGTCCTCACCTTCATCGGCGGGGAACCGCTCCTGATGCATGATCTTATCTGCGAGATTATGGACGAAGCCCCCTGCAACAGGTTCATGCTCCAGACAAACGGAATCCTGCTCGATCGGATGCCTGCTGCATACAGAAACAGGTTTGAAACGATCCTCATCTCGATCGATGGTGATGAGGCGACGACTGACCAAAACCGTGGGGAGGGAGTATATCGCCGTGCATTGCAAAATGCCAGGCTTCTCCGGGAAGAAGGCTTTAAAGGAGAGCTTATCGCACGAATGACTGTTGATGAAGAGACCGATATTGCTGCGTCGGTTCTTCACCTTGCATCACTTGAAGACTCCCCCTTCACATCCATTCACTGGCAGATGGATGCAAACTTCTCAGGAGATTATAAAAGACGGCACTTTGCAGAATGGGCCAGCGTAAACTATAACAGGGGTATCTCTTCACTCATCGATCACTGGGTTTCTCATATGCAATCTGATGGCGATGTACTGAGGTGGTATCCCTTCCTTCAGACAACCGAAGACCTGCTACAAAACAGGCCATCCGGTCTTCGCTGTGGTTCCGGGGTGACAAATTTCACGATCCAGACTGATGGATCGATCATCCCCTGCCCGATCATGATCGGGATGAATGAATACCTGCTGGGTGATATCAGATCGGCTGACCCGACCCGACTGCGCGAAGTCCGGCCGCACCATCCCTGTACCGTCTGCTCGATAGCTGAGTTCTGCGGGGGGCGGTGCCTCTATTCAAACATCATCAGGCCATGGCCACAGGAAGGAAGAGATGCTGTCTGTTCGACCATTCACCACCTGCGATCAGAACTCATTGCATCCCTCCCGATAATTCGCACCCTTTTACAGGATGGCAGAATCGATCCGGGATCATTTGCCCATACCAGGTATAATGGATGCGAGATCATCCCATGAGAGAGGCTACTGTGCCGAATGGTTTTACCCAAATACTGATATACTTCGATTACATCAACGTTAGCAGGGATCTGGCATGGGAGAGGAGAGAGGAGACCGGGAGAGGGGGGAAGAGCTCATTGCACGTGCCCGTCTCGAAAAAGATCCTGCACGGAAGCTCTTCTTCGCAACCCAGGCGATGGCCTTTCTCCCTGATGATCCCGGAGCATGGATTGAACGAGGCAAGGCACTCTTAAAATCCGGGATGATCAATGAGGCCGAAACGCAGATCCTTGAGGTTATCCGCCAGAATCCTGATGAAGGAGAGGGCTGGTACCTGCACGGTGTCATTAAGAATATACGAGGGGAACGGGGTATTGCAAAATCCAGCTTTCAGAAGGCAACTGGTGCCATGGCAAAACCCGGTCCCGCCCATTATGCCCTTGGGAAACTGCTCCTTGAAGACAAAGAGTACGAAGAGGCACTCCGTCTCTTCGACGCCGCACTCAGCGAGGACAAGCGGGATCCGGATATCTGGTCTGCACGGGGAAGGGTACTGCTTGAAATGAAGCGGTTCAATCAGGCGATCATCTCATTCGATCATCTCCTTGAGATCCGGCCTGATGATGAGCAGGCAAAGGAAGCCCGGAGAAAAGCCATCCGGATGATGAAACAGGACCTGAACAGGACAGAGGAGCGGGACTTTACCCTCCTCCGGGAAGAAGCGGACTATCCGGGTCTTGTACGAATTCTCTCCCGTGAGAAGAATTCCAGGGCGATGAAAGCTGCTCATGAACTCATCAGGCTTGGAACCGGATCAACACCATATATCCGCCCACTCCTCTCGAACAATGATCCGGAGATCAGGTTCCGTGCCCTTCATGTCCTTCTCGCAATTGGAGATCCCCGCTGTGCTGGGCTCTTTGTGAGAGTGGGATTATCCATGGAGACCCCGGAGGAGGGAGGCGGAGAGAAGGCAGCCACACTTCTTGATGCAATCGGCCGGTCTCTCAGGAGGATGAGGCAGCCTGCCGCAGTATCTGCACTGGAAGAAGCCCTGACAGACAGGGAAGAAACGAAAATAATCCGTGCAATAAGGCTCGTTGAACGCACCCACGATGAGCGGGGGGTATCCCTGCTCATCAAAGCATCTACCCATCATTCGATCCGGGTAGCATTTGTCGCCCTCACAGCCCTTGGCACTCTTGGAGATCAGGAGACAATTGACCAGATCTTCACCCACCTCATGAGCCATGATTCATCGATCAGGGGGCAGGCAAAAGAGGTGCTCAGACAGGTGATCAGGCGATCATTTCAACCCCTGATGGTCAGGTATGCATCAGGTGATGAACCGGATCGGGCTTTTATTCGGGAGATCCTCCGTTCAATCGGGGGTGATCTGGTACCAGCCATCCTCCGTGAACTCATTCGCCAGGATACACCGGCAATCAGGGATGCCCTCTCGGATGCCCTGGCAGCGGCCGCCGATCCACAATCCATTCACCTGCTTATTGATGCCCTTGCATCACCTGAAGAGGGAGTACGCCAGGCTCTCCCTGCTGCATTCAAAGCTGTCGGAGTACCGGCAATCCATCCCCTGATGAAAAGCCTCCTTGATCCAAGGCGGCGGGTTCGTGAACGCAGCGTTGAGATCCTGGCCGGTATGGGAAGAACCGCCATTCCATCCCTTCTTGTTGCATTGGAATCAGAAGACGATGACCTGCAGAGCGGTGCGTCAGAGATCCTCATGCGTATGGGAAATGATGCGGTACCGGCACTTCAGGATGCAATGCTGTTGAAGGCACATGATCAGGAGACCACCGATATGATCAATAACCTGGTAAAGGGAATTTTGAAGAAAGAACGGATGAAACGCCTCCTTGCCGAATATCGCGGTGAAGAGCCCCTCTAAGAGAGAAAATGGGTGATTATGCTGGATCTGATCTGGATCATACTCATTCTGATTCTGACAGGCATCATTGCCGGTTTTTTTGCGGGTCTCCTTGGGGTCGGAGGCGGATTCCTCATGGTCCCGGTGCAGTACCTCCTCCTGGTTGATGGCGGGATTGATCCGACATATGCCATCCGCATTGCATTTGGAACGAGCCTCGCGGTTGTATTCCCGGTATCCTGTGCCGCTGCATGGGCACATCAGAAAAGGGGTGCAATCGACTGGAATGCTGCTCTTCCAATCGGAATAGCCGGAATACTGGGAGGTTTTGCAGGGGGAACCCTCGCGTCGCATCTCCCTGTTGAAATCCTGAAAGTAATCTTTGGGATGCTGGTCATCCTCGCTGCAATCCGGATGGTACGGGGCACCTCTGCCTCATCAGGCGGTACAACAAGAAGTGGACTCTGCATATGGACACTGACCGGGATTATTGCAGGCCTCCTCTCAGGGCTTCTCGGACTTGGAGGAGGATTCATCCTGGTCCCGATGCTCCTTTTCATCTTTAAACTCCCGATACACCGGGCAGTTGCGACATCCTCAGCCTGCATCCTCTTATTCTCAATCGGCGGCATCGCTGCATACATGTTCCATGGAGCAATGATAGAAGAGCTTGGAAGAGGATTCCTTGGCTATATCGACATTTTCCAATGGGTTCTTTTAACAGGAGCAATGATCCCCCTGAGCCGGGTAGGTGTGGCAACAGCCCACCGGCTCCCTTCAGAGAGGCTGAAACAGATCTTTGCAATAATGATGTTTGGAATCGGAATTGGCATGATAGGAATCTTCCCCTGAACGAGGGGGCATAATAAACTATATAAATAGGACAAGTTCCAGCACATTTATAAAGAGATGGAAGACAAGCACTTATTACCCTCACGCCTTACAAATATGTGCGTTTGGAGTAGTGGCCCAAATGCTACAAGGAGATAGTACATGGATACTGACAAGAATCATTCAACAGAATCGCAGTACAATATTATTGAAGAGTGCGTACGCGATCTGAACCTCGACAAGAGTACAACAGAACTCCTTCAGAACCCAAAACGGGAGCTAAAGGTCTCTATTCCGGTCCGTATGGATAATGGATGCGTGAAGGTCTTCACCGGATACCGCGTCCAGCATAACAATGCCATGGGACCGATGAAGGGGGGCATCAGGTATCATCCTGAAGAGACCGTTGAGATCGTCAGATCACTTGCGGCATGGATGACCTGGAAATGTGCCGTCATGAACCTCCCGCTAGGCGGGGCAAAAGGCGGCATCATCTGTGATCCAAAGAAGCTCTCCCGCGGCGAGCTTGAACGGCTCACCAGAGCATATATGGGCCGTATATGGAAATTTATCGGTCCGGAGACCGATGTTCCCGCACCTGATGTCGGAACCGATGCATCCATCATGGGATGGATGATGGATGAATATGCCCGTCTCAGCGGAGAGTACAAACCCGGTATCATCACCGGAAAGCCGATTCGGATCGGCGGGTCACTCGGAAGGACAGAGGCAACCGGACGCGGTGGCATCCTCACTATCAGGGAAGCAGCACGCGAGATCGAGCTTGAAACAAAAGGAGCAACCGTTGTTGTCCAGGGCTTTGGAAATGTCGGTATGTACTCCGCCCTGCTTGCACGCAATATGCTGAACTGCCGCGTCATTGCCGTCTCCGACTCACGCGGAGGCGCCTACAACCCTGATGGCCTGAATCTCGAGGAGATCATCGAACACAAGGCAAAGACCGGATCAGTCAAAGGTGCACCAAACACCCAGGAAGTCGGAAGCGCCGAGGTGCTTGAGATCGAAGCGGATATCATCATTGCAGCAGCTCTTGAAGATGCAATCACCGCCCAGAATGCCGGACGGGTCAAGACAAGGATCCTCGCAGAACTGGCAAACGGGCCAACTACCGCGGAAGCGGATCGCATTCTTGAAGACAGGGGCATCATCGTCCTCCCCGATATCCTCGCAAATGCCGGAGGCGTTACTGTTTCCTACTTTGAGATGGTTCAGAACAGGACACTGGACTACTGGACAGAGGATCAGGTGAACCATAAGCTAGAAGAGAAGATGGTTGAAGCACACCACGAGATCTTCAAGACATCACGTGCACGCGGTATCTCAATGAGAAAAGCGGCATATATTGTTGCTATTTCCCGTGTCGTTGAGGCGATGAAGCTTCGTGGCTGGCTGGATCTCTGATCCAACAATTCCGTTCTTTTTTTGCATAATAATCCGCTCTTCCCGGCTCAGCCATACACAAAAAAAGCATCAGCATTCGATAAATACATTCATAAGAACAAGGGTGATAGGAAAAGGGGGGCTTATAGGGCTCCATCAGCCCCCCTTTTATAGTGGGAGATAGTACTAAGAATTATGGAGCCCAATTCTCTTTTTATTCGCTCTTATCGTCTTTTCGTACCCAGTATGCCTCCTCAACCGGAATCACGAAGATCCGGCCGTCACCAACCATCCCTGTCCGTGCAGCTGTCTGGATTGTTTCGACTGCACGGTGAAGATCCTCATCTTTTACAACCATCTCGATCTTGATCTTTGGCAGCAGATTCACTTTCATCGTCTTGCCACGGTACTGGAGTATGATCCCACGCTGGGAACCGCGTCCTTTGACATCCGAGACGGTCATTGCGGAAAACCCATGTTCTTCAAGGGCTTTCTCGACATGTTCGTACCGTTCCGGCCGGATTATTGCCTCAATTTTTTTCATCCACACTCCCCCCGCTAACTTGAAGTTTTCTCTCCATGCTGGGAGATGTCAAGACCAACATACTCTTCCTCTTCTGACACACGGAGGCCGATCGTCTTGTGGACAGCATAGGCAAGGATGTAGGTCACAACGAATGCATAGATCACCGCTGCAAACGCATCAATTGCCTGGATACCAAGCTGGCCTGGGTTTCCATAGAGGAGACCGTTCACACCGCCAACAGCAGCAGTCGCAAAGATACCCGTTGCCAGAGCACCCCAGAGACCACCGACACCATGGATCGCCCATGCATCGAGGGTTTCATCAAGGCCTTTATTGATCCGCCAGAGCATTGCTTTATAGCAGACAAGACCGGCAATGAGACCAATCGGAATTGATGCCATCGGATCGACAAAGCCTGCAGCAGGCGTGATTGCCACAAGACCCGCAATTGCACCCGAGATCATACCGAGGGACGAGGGCTTGCCCTGAACCCATGCAGCGAACATCCAGGCGAGAGCACCCGCAGCTGCTGAGATATTCGTCACCACAAAGGCATTTGCTGCAAGGCCATCAGCTGCAAGGGCTGAACCGGCATTGAATCCAAACCATCCAAACCAGAGAAGCGCACCGCCGATGAGGGTCATCGGGATGTTATGCGGCTCCATCGAGTGCTTTCCAAATCCGATACGTTTCCCGATGATGAGTGCTGCGGCAAGAGCTCCAAAACCTGAGCTGATGTGAACGACCGTTCCACCGGCAAAGTCAAGCGCTCCAAGCTGATGTGCCCAGCCACCACCCCATGCCCAGTGGGCAAGTGGATCATAGACGAGCGTCGTCCAGAGGAGGCCGAAGATGATGAACGAACTGATCTTCACACGTTCTGCCATCGCAGAGGTCAATATCGCAAGCGTCAGCCCTGCAAAGACAAGCTGGAAGGCCATGAAGAGGAGATCCGGTATCCCGTCACCATCCATCCCGACTCCCTGGAGCCCGACATAATCGAGATTTCCGATGAACCCGCCTACATCTGAGC
>NZ_JARVGN010000130.1 GCF_029762515.1 Methanocalculus sp.
CGTTGGCCCGCATATCGATGTCTATGGCGGGGATTTTGCGAATGCAGATCATGTTTCACCGGATGAGATCCCGGACTGCGATATTCTTGAACTTGATTGCGAAGGATCTGAAGTGGAGATACTCAGATCGATGGCAATCCGCCCCCGTGCGATCATCGTCGAGATCCACCCCTTCCTCTTTGCAGAAGACCCGGCATGGGTGACCGACCGGCTTGTGGAGCTTGGATACCGGATAGTATACAGGAGCGGCCACGACGGGATCGAGATCGATGACGACGATCTACAAAAGCTCCTCAACAGGTCAAAGAAGTGCGGCGTCATCTACCTGAAGAACGGGGCACGATCGCCGGCTGTTGTGGCGGCGGTCAGGGGATAATTCCTTTTTTCATAATCGGGGATTCCGTGTGGAGCAACCGGTTGTTCCATTTGAAGGGGCCATCTTTTCTCTGAGATAGTGCCTTTATAGGGTTTATGGTGAGTGGGCTAATCTGAGCTTTTAATCTATTTTTTTGTTATTCTGGCGAAAATACTGAACTTTTTCAATTCCGAATTCATCCAATGAAATTCGGTATAATGTTGCTGATGTGTATTATTCTATCTTGTTTAATATAGCTACGAAAAATGGAGATTCAAAAGATAACGCATAAATACTTTCACTACAATCCAAAATTAATGAATTTAAAAGGTTTTTTTATTATATTGTCTGTTTTGTGTATCTCAAGTATAACGATTGCTGGTTGTGTAAGTAATAGCACAAATGAACCTCATCTTTCAGATAATGTTGAAACGTATGTGTCTACGCCTACACCCACCCCAGTACCTCCTCCAAGCATTGATACAGTTTTTTCAAAATATTACTACTCTTATTTACTAATGGATGAACATGGAATTTGGAATTTGCTTTCAGCATCATCAAAGGAGGAACAATCAAAAGATCAAATATATAATGAAATATTTATCTTTACTCATAATGTGGGAGTTATATTATATGATTATGAGGTAATCAACACTGAGATAAATGGTGACGAAGCAAAAATGGATGTTGATATAAAATACACTCTTCGGGGGTATAAAATGACAAAAAGTAAAGAAATTCCATTTGTTTTTGAAGATGGCTCATGGAAAATAAACAAATTTATGGTTTTATCATAATCAGAATGAGATAAAAAATTGAGGTTTTTCAATGAAAATTCAGGAATATAAAAGAACCTGTAATAACTGTGGCAAAGTCTGGCATTCTCTAGTTGAAAGGGAAAACCAAATTATGACATCAATGAAATTTGATGCAGCGTCTGGTTGTCTATCAGCATGTTATAATCATTCGGCTAGTGCTCAACGTAGCCACAATTTTGATACTGCAATGGATACGCTTGAAAAAATTCGTGCGTGCCCAAACTGTGGATCAAAAAATTATGTTGAAGAAATTATTGAATATGAAAAATAATAACCCTCTCACTTTTGTTTCAATTTTACTAATAAGAAAGATTTGGCATGGTAAAATTGGAAGAAAATATAATAAACGTAATAATGTATTCTGTCGTTTTTATCCCAGCTGTTCGAATTATGCAATTCTTGCACTTGAAAAATATGGTTTAATCAAAGGATGGATACTTGCATATAATCGATTAAAACGGTGTAATGTGTATAACACTGAATCCTGCATTGATTTTCCTTAGAAATTTCATTTTTCTTAAATAGCTCTGTACACGCTCATTCAAAACTGTACTAAGGTTTCATTCGTTTGTGATCCCGGGGACGTTTCCTTGTCGGTTTCCGTTCGATTTGAGGTTCTTTGAATCCATCTGCGGAAGGAGGACGGCTGCTGTTCTGACTGTTCATATTGAATTGCCGTTCAAGCTAGCGATCCGCGCCTTGAGTTGTCTCACCTTCCTTCTAGACTTGGATTATCTCTTCCTAATGCTAAATGATTGTGAAGAGCGCTTCAGGGTTCAGTTATGCCATTGTTTGGCTCTCGTTACATTTTGTAATAAAATAGCTCTAATATTTATGTGTTTATTATTATATAATCATCTTTGGTTCATATAACCCATTTTTCAGAAAAGTGGTTGTTTAAATAGTATTCAAAGAGGTGAGAGGATGAAGGTGCTGACCTGTTACTATTAATTAACCACAAAGCTTAAAATGCAGTATCTCCGATCACAAATGAGTGAGCGGCACAGTGCCCTCGATTTCCGGCACGATGGCATTTAGTTACGACCTATCGATGGCTCCCTGATGATCCACCGACCAACACCCCCATGCAGCTGTGACATGGAGATGGCAACCGAGCACCTATCGTGGCTCTTTATATCGAGCAGCGCAGAGTTCGTACATCTCCAGTAAAAACTGTTTAAAACTCACCTCATCTTTGTACAACACGATCCAGAGGAGCTGGAGCACCTGTTCATACGCGAAGTAAAAGAACCGGATTCGTGGATCCTTTGATTTCGAGGAGATTCTTGCTTCATCCTGCACCCGAAAACCGGTTTCGATTCTCCATCGTTTCTTGTAGGTTGGAATAACATATTCCAGATCAATGGACTCCTGATTCGTAGCAAATGCCCAATCATATGACTTTTCAGACTTTTTATCGAATATCTGCTTGAGAAGTGCGAGTGTTGTCTCCCCTCGAAACATCGTCTTGTCTTTATTGACCTCGAGTTCATATCGGATCTTTTTCTTCTCTCCAATATCCAGCAATTCTATCTCTTTTTTGATTTTATCGTTTTTTGGAGCGAAAATCAGATAGGGCACCTCGGCATGTGTCAGCGTCAGCATCAGATCTTTGCTAAAGAATCCCCGGTCAAATACCGTGAGTTCAACAGAATTCACCAGTGGTTCAACCAGTGCAAGACACCAGGTCACCGTTGTTGCCATATTATGGCCAAGATGCACAGGAACTGATAAGAGAGGAATCTTCTGGGGAATATCAGAATTGATGATGGCGCATGAGAGGAACTTGAACTTCCCGGTAACCCCATGTTCGCCAGTATATCCATGTATCCAGAACCCCTGAACATCACCATAAAAATCCTCTTCTGTATAATCAAAGGCTAAAACAACGTTTTTATTGGCAAGATCAAATCGTGTACCCAGTCGCTCGACCGTCATCCGGTACTCCCAGACAATGTGTGATGTCGTGACATTCTTGATGGCGAGATGGAGTGAATCTGCCCTGTTGCCAACGGTTTCGATATAGGTATTTGCAACCGCTGCTTTGAGGAGGTCACGGTTATACTGGAATCCGGAGAGTGTCGGTCCTTTAAACGGGAGTTGCAGTGCCCGATCGACGAATGTATCGAGTGTTTTAAGCGTCCTGAACAATCGTGCATCACTGAGTTTCATAGTATTACCAGGTAGACCGTTCTGTCCAGGTATTCCTTGGGGCAGTCCACTTTTGCGCTATTCCCGAATTTAGTTACTTTTCGAATGAGAAATCCCTGAATATTCTCGATCTCGATCCGGGTAGCAGGATTCAGCTCAACTTTCTTCATCGGATATACAATGGATATCCATAATATTTAAATCTTGCTGACGCTCGGTCTGTCACAGGGGTTCGAAAAGAAGAGGCGTTAGTTCAAGTGGAGGTCATGGATCCCTTTCGGAGATACTGTAAAATAATCGCATGGTATATGTATTAAATATGGAGTTTTATCATGTCATCTAAAAACCCTGGTGTTGCAGCGTTATGTTCTTTTATTTTCCCCGGATTGGGGCAAATCTATAATGGTGATATAAAAAAAGGAATTCTTATCCCTATTGGTGTTGTGATTGGGTTATTTTTTTTAATGATACCAAGTTTCATTGTCTGGGTTTATGGAATTTATAATGCTTATACTACTACAAAGAAAATGAATGATGGTGAAATCCCTTATATTGAAACAAATGCTATGCATATGTTTATATTTGTAATTGGCTGGTTCATCCTCGCATTCATTATACTAATGATATCTGCTTTTATTGCAACATTTGTATTTGGTATTACAAGTTAAACAAAACCATTTCACATTTAATTTGTATTTATAGAGAACTTCGATTAACCTCTACCCTCGTAAGTACTTAGTGGTGCGGTATCGATTAATATTCAATGAGAACGTTCTTTAATTTAGCAATTAAGGATGAATATCGCCGCATTTCTACACAAGGTAACAATCTTTTTCTACTGTTCTCCTTGATATGCTGGGAGTGTGTTTTCGCCCTCTTCTCTCTGTTCTGTACACAAACACCGAAGAGAAGCGTGACCGACCAAACTATGATTTAGTTTTTTGATCAAGCTTCTGATCCTTCAGTAACTTTATAGGTTATTAGATCTTCAGCTTGAACGAGAAGTCTGTGATCGCCTCTCTTTCTGTCATTTCCTTGGTTATCCAACATATATTCAAGATTCTTCCACTTCCTTTTGATAGGGAGATAAACTGCTAAGATCTATGACTAAACCTGCAAAAAAAACGATTATGGATTTTAAAGCCTTAGAATCAGAAAAGAAAGATGGGCCCGCTGAGATTCGAACTCAGGACCTCCGCCATGTCAAGGCGACGTCATAACCAGCTAGACCACGAGCCCAATGCCTTGCGACCTTACGATATTGGCTTTTGCAGTATAAAAGAATTGGTTTTTGCTCCAGTGATATGTATGATCCACTAGAGCTCTCTTCCCTGTTTACGGTTCCGTCCTCACAGCGTTGCAAATGTTGCCGAGATGATGCCGGGGACCGCCCTCAGCTCGTCCATGACATTCTCGGGAACATCCGAGTCCACATTCAGCACCATGAGCGCCTCTTCACCGGCACTCACCCGGCCGACCTGCATCCCGGCAATATTGATTGATTGTTTGCCAAGGACCGTTGCGGCAGGCCCGATGACGCCGGGGCGATCGACATGGCGGGAGATGACGACCGAGCCCTCGGGAACGAGATCCATCGTGAACGAGCCGATCTCAACGATCCGCACCCGCTTCTTCCCAAAGACCGATCCGCTGATCGTCTCTTCGCCGTCTTTTGTCCGGACAGTGATGCTGATTAGGTTCTTAAATCCGTGAGACTCCTCGGTCATCGTCTCGGCAACGGCGATCCCCCGCTCCCGTGCAACGAACTCGGCATTCACGATATTGACCGGCCGCTGGAGAACCGGGTCAAGGATGCCTTTGATCGCCATCCGGGTCACAAACTTGAGGTTCTGCCGCATCTCGATGAGATCGCCTGCATAGGTCACCTCAACCTTTGTTATTGCGCCGCTGACAATCTGGGAGACAAGCCGCCCCATCTTCTCGGCAAGCCGGGCATACGGCTCGATCGTCTCCTGGAGCTCTGTTGGGATCATCGGCGCATTCACGACATACTTCGCGGCCCCGCCTTTTAAGACATCGATGCACTGGTGTGCAATCGAGATGGCGACATTCTTCTGCGCCTCG
>NZ_JARVGN010000131.1 GCF_029762515.1 Methanocalculus sp.
CCACAAAATCGTCGAGCATGGAATCGGTCTTGCCTCGGGATCACCCTATGCCAAATTCGGAGCAATACGATCAGTTGTCTCAGCCGCATCTGAACTTCCCCTTCTCTCAAGTGTCGCACTCATCTATCTCATCACGGGATCGCTTATGCTCCGTGATATCGAGGCATACCAGGCAGTCAACGGTCCGCTTCTTTTTGTGGCATTTCCGGCAGCAATCGCTCTTTATATGGTAATTCTCTCAAAGATCCACTATGGCCCCTTCTCGATTGTTGAGGCAAAAGAGATCGTCAGCGGATACTGGACAGAGCACTTCGGTGTCTGGAGAGGCCTGATGAATGCGGCATTTGGTTTGAAGACGTTTGTCCTCCTGTATACGTTTGTGATCGTCTTCATCGGGCCAATCGGCCTTCCCCTCACACTACTTGCAATCCTGATCCTGATGATAACACTCTCATTTGTCTGTGCAGCCACCCCGATGCTCTCACCCTATGACAGCGTTACCGTTCAGACACTCACAACCGGACTTATTGCCATCTATATCATCTATCTGGGGGTATTTGCATGAACCTGATTCGTAACTGCCTTCTTGCAGGTCTTCTCCTGTATATCTGTATTTTTCTGATACAGGGTACAGCCACAGGCGCTGTACTTGTTGCTGCCATCATCGGAATCCTCATTCTTCTTGGAATTGGTTCCACACTCTTCATCTCTGATGAAAAACAGCTGAAGAGGGTTGAGATGATCTTAATCTGGTGTTCCATACTGGTTTTTGCGATATACGGACTCCTGGTTGCCGGAGGGATTCTATGAACAGGTATCTCTATGAAAAGGATCTCAGGCAGATGAAACTCATCATCCTCGAGAGCAGACGCCATGATGCAGTCGTGCAGGAGCTTGCCGCAACCCTTGGTATAAAACGCCAGCAGCTCAGAAAGATACTCATTGAGAGCTCCGATATGATGTTTCTTGAGAATCTTCCAGCACGCTCTGATGCGGCAAGAGAAACGGGGGACGAGACTGAGAGGCTGCTTGGCATCCCTCTCCTTGTCCAGGCTTTTCATCTGTTGTCAAGGGAAGAGGGGGCCCGGGTCAGGGAACAGTACCTTCAGAGGATACAGAATGGTATCACACAGGAGGTTGCGATTTCCAAGGCACAGATTGAGTTACTGGAGATGATCCGATCATGAGTCTTCTTCAAAGTCTCAAAAATGCCGTCCGATCACGCTCAATCCATGTTGCCTATGTCAATGTCGGATCCTGTAATGGCTGTGATATCGAGATTCTCGCATGCCTCTCTCCCCGCTATGATATCGAACAGTACGGAATCTATGTGCACAACAATCCAAGAGAAGCCGATGTTCTCCTGATCACAGGAGCATTCAGTCCGCAGTGGGAAGACAAGCTCAAGCCGCTCTGGGATAAGATCCCTCATCCAAAAGTCGCAGTCGCCATCGGAAACTGCCCGATATCAGGATGCGTCTTCAACCGTCCGGAGACCCTTGTCGATCCGCCGGTATCAAAACATATCCCGATAGCAGCTGAGATCCCGGGTTGTCCCCCCCGACCGACAGAGATCATCAGTACCATCCTCTCGCTGGCACCAATAATCTTCAAAGATTACGAGGAGACGAAGAAATGAAAAAGACAGTAGACATATCCCTCCCGGTTGGCCCGATGCATCCCTGCTTTAAGGAACCATGCCGTATAAAATGCGAAACACGGGGCGAATATGTCCTTTCAGCCGAGGTTGAACTGGGCTATGTGAAGAAAGGGATCGAGCGGATCATGCGGGGAAGGCCCTGGCAGGAAGTGATGTTCCTTGCAGAACGTGTCTGTGGGATCTGTTCGGTGATTCATAACTTTGTCTTCATTGAAGCAGTGGAGAATATCAGTGGCATTGTCCCAACAGAACGTGCCGCGTTCCTGAGAGTTATCGTAAACGAACTCGACCGGATGCAGAGCCATCTCCTTGCAAACTACTCGTACTGCTATACAATCGAGCATGAAACCCTGGCAATGTACCTGTTAAACCTCCGTGAGACGGTGATGGATCAGCTCGAGCTGATCACGGGAGCACGGGTTACCTGCGCATATATTGTACCGGGAGGGGTCCGCTCTGATCTATCCACGGATGATGCAGAAAAACTCAAATCCGCGCTCGATCACATAGATGCCGAACTGTCACGGTTCGTGAAGATATTTGAGACAGGGCCACTCATCGCCCTCCGTTCAAAAGAGATCGGCATACTCACCAGGGAAGCAGCTATCGAATCGCATGCTGTCGGCCCTACTGCGAGGGCGAGCGGAATCGACAATGATCAGCGATCAACTCACCCCACATACAGGGCACTTGGTTTCTCTCCCATCATCAGGCAGGAAGGGGATAACTATGCCCGTATTATGGTCAGGTTTGAAGAGGTATTCCAGAGCACAGGCCTCATACGATCGGCACTTGCCGCCATGAAAGAAGGGCCGATCCGTGGAGGAGGCGTAATCAAAGCAGGGTCGATCAGCTATCGGGGTGAAGCCCCGCGAGGAGAACTCCTCTATGAACTCAAAACAGACGATTATGGCAGGATTCTTGAGATAGCCATCCAGACACCATCAATTCCGAACATCCAGGTCTGCTCCCATGCAATGCTGATAGATGCGCAGTCGGCAGCTGATATAACCTCGATCTTCATCAGCTCAGATCCCTGCATCGCCTGTACAGAGAGGTAAGTTCCGTGTTCTCGATCATCTACTATATCAGGGAATTTCTGCGGCCCCAATGGATTACTACATTCTTCACAGCGAAAACCGCCCCCCTTGTGACTCCCCCGTACTTCCGGGATTTTCCAGAGTTAACAGACAAGGAATGTACACACTGCCTTGCCTGCATGATGATCTGCCCGGCTCCTGATGCAATTACTGTTGTAAAGCGGGAGGAAATCTGGCGGCCAGAGATCACAAAAGGACACTGTATCAGGTGCGGACTCTGTATTGAGGCATGTCCTGAAGATGTGCTTACAAGCGGAAGAATACTGGCATACAAAAAAGAAGAAGAGCTCACACTCAAGGGCACATTTCATATTGAGATCGACCAGTCTAAGTGCATGGGATGTGGGAACTGTACGGTTGCATGCCCGGTGAACAGGGAGATCGATCCGTCACTCCGTTCCAGCGGAACATCAAGCTCAGGCGAGGTGATCATGCGTGTGGACACCGGCCAGAACAAGGTGCTCCATGAAGAGAAATGCACAGGATGCAAGACCTGTGAAGAGAGTTGTTCAAACCAGGCTATCCGGGTTGCCCGTGTTGTTGAAGCGCTCCAGGGAGTGGAAGAATGAGATTTGCACTCTCATCCGGAAGGACAGTCCCCCAGGGTTCATTCATCGAACATAAGCTCTCGAAAGGATACCAGAGGGCAACCTCAATGATATACATTCACCCACTCGATCTCATGGAGCTTGGACTGGAATCAGGTGACCGGGTACATGTTACAAGCGACTTTGGTTCTGTTGTTCTTACCACAGAAACAACTGAGGATATACAGACAGGCTGTGTCTATATCGCACTCGGTCCATATGCGAATGCGATCACAGGAGGCTATACCCATGCAACCGGGATGCCCGATTATAAGGATATTACCGTTGAAATTGAGCCAACAGACGATCCTGTGCCCACCGTATGGGATCTGATGGAGATAGTTGGAGGGCTTCGCTATGGACATTAAGGATGTTCCCTGCCCGTTCTGTGGGTGTCTCTGTGACGATATCAGTGTCCGGCTAGAGGATAACAGGATTACCGGCGTTGAAAACTGCTGTACTCTCGGGAATGCCAAGTTCCTCTCAAAAGGCAGGCTACAACACCCAATCATGAGAAGAGACGGGAAATGGGTTGAAGTAACCTATGAAGAGGCAATCGATGAGACAGCCCGCATCCTCTCAGACGCAATGCGTCCACTCCTGTATGGATGGAGTGGAACGATTGGAGAGGCACAGGTTGTTGGTGTCCACCTTGCAGAAGAGATAGGGGCACTTATCGACAGTACAACCTCAGTCTGCCATAATCCATCCATCCTGGCAATCCAGGAGGTGGGACACCCCGGCTGTACTCTCGGCCAGGTGAAGAACCGTGCCGATCTCGTTGTCTACTGGGGATGCAATCCGATTGAAGCACATCCGAGGCACATGAGCAGGTACACAACCTATGCCGACGGATACTTCATCGATAACACAGCTACCGATAGAAAAGTCATTGTTGTTGATATCAGGAGATCCGAGGGGGCAAAGATTGCAGACGAATTCATCCAGGTGAAACCGGGTGGCGATTATCTTGTCCTTTCAGCCCTCCGTGCAATTGTCCGCGGAAGAGGGGATGTAATACCGGATTCTGTTGCCGGTGTGAAAAAAGTCCAGCTCCAGCGTGTCGCTGATCTGATGATGAAAGCAAAATTTGGCGCCGTATTCTTTGGACTCGGGGTCACGATGAGCCGTGGCAAATACAAGAATGTCAGAAATGCAATCGAACTCGTATCAGAGCTCAACAGGAAGACGAAATTTACTATCAGTGCAATGCGTGGCCACTTCAATGTCTATGGATTCAATGAAGTCCTCACCTGGATGGCAGGGTATCCGTTTGCAGTTGATTTCTCACGGGGTATCGCCTTCTATAATCCCGGCGAGACTACCGTCATCGATCTCCTTGAGAGAAAAGAGCCGGATGCCTGCCTGGTTGTAGCAAGCGATCCCGGTGCACATTTCCCAAAATCAACGATTGAACATATGGCAGCGATACCAACAGTACAGATTGATCCTTGTGTCAATGCAACAACCGCTCTCTGCCAGGTGCAGATACCTGTTGCAATTACCGGGATCGAAGCTGCCGGAACCGCATACCGGATGGATGGAGTTCCGATCAGGATGAAGAAAGTACTTGAAACCGAGTTTCCAACCGATCAGGAGATTCTTGAGCGAATCGTCACACGTATACGGGAGATGAGATCACATGGCTGAGATACTGCTGAAAAATGCCTATGTTATTGACCCGATATCCGGAATAAACGGGGAAGTGATGGACATCGCCATCTCCGGGAGCAGGATCGTCGAAGATGCATCCCCAAAGGCCGAGGTGATCGATTGCCAGGGATTCCTCACCCTCCCGGGAGGAATCGACTCACATACGCATACATCAGGGACAAAAGTGAACTTTGGCAGGTACATGAGTCCGGAGGATATGCGTGCCGGCCGGACTGCAAAGAAAGGACACATGCATATCACCTCGGGCTATAGTGTTCCAACAACGTACGGAAACAGCTACCGGTACAGTGCACTTGGGTATACCACACTCGTTGAGGGTGCGATGGCCCCGCTTGAAGCCCGCCATACCCATGAGGAGTTCAAGTTTAC
>NZ_JARVGN010000132.1 GCF_029762515.1 Methanocalculus sp.
TGTCTTTGTGACACCCCTTACAGAGTACTTCGCGAGCGAGCTTGGAAAGACGGTTACTGCCAGTGAAGTGCTGCTGCCCTTCTCCATCTTCCTGGCCGCCTTCGCAATAGCGATGCCGCTTACCGGGAGATATATCGATGAGTGGGGTCCGAGAAAGACGACGATCGTTGGCGGCCTGCTCACCGCCCTTGGCTGGCTGCTTGCATCGGCTGCAACCTCAGTGGAGATGCTCTATCTCGTCTACGGGGTGATCGGTGGTGCGGGTGTCGGTATAGCCTATGGTGTTCCTGTAGCCCTTGCCACCCGCTGGTTCCCTGATCGCAGGGGATTTGCTGTTGGTCTTGCGCTGCTCGGGTTTGGCTTCTCGGCCTTCATATCGGCAAACATTGCAGGCCTCCTCATCCCCATGGTCGGGGTTATGGATACCTTCAGGATCTTCGGTGCAGCATTCCTGATCATCATCCTGATCTGCTCGATGCCGCTTAAGTTCCCTGAAACGGGATGGACGCCGCATGGCTGGACTCCTCCGGCATCGGCAGCATCAGAAACCTGTGAGTGTGACCGTTCCAGGATGATCAGGACGCCGACCTTCTATGGTCTCTGGATCTGCTACTTCATCGGGTGCCTTGCAGGCTTAATGGCAATATCCATCGCCCAGCCGGTGGGGGTTGAGGTTGTCGGCATTACGCCGGTACTTGCAACAGCGCTCGTTGGGGTATTTGCGATCTTCAATGGGGGTGGCAGGCCTGCCTTTGGCTGGCTGACCGATCTGCTCAGGCCCAGGAATGCAGCGGTTCTCTCGTTCCTGCTGATTGCCGCTGCCTCGCTGATGCTCTGGCAGATTCCCTCTCAGATCACCTATATTGTGGCGTTCTGTGTACTCTGGGGATGTCTCGGCGGGTGGCTGGCAATAGCGCCAACGGCAACCGCACGGTACTTCGGCACCTGCGATTATCCGCGGTGCTATGGCCTGGTCTTCCTGGCATATGGTGCCGGTGCAATCGCAGGCCCCCAGCTTGCCGGTTTCATCAGGGCATCTACCGGCGGATATATCGGTGTCTTCCCCTACATCGTGGTGCTGGCATTGATCGGTGTGGTGATAGCCTTCTTCCTGCTCCATCCGATAAAGAACCGGGACTAAAACAAGACAGGTTTCCCCTGTCACTTTTTTATTGAATTTTCTCCTCAAAACCCAGTGTTTTCTCTTCGTCTCTCATGGTCCTGACCCAAGATGCTAAGTCCTCAGAGAACAACATACTAGAGAATGGTTGAATCACAAAAATTTTCTGATTTTTCAATATCCGAAGACCTCCTGAAGGCCGTAGCGGATATGGGCTTTGAGGAGGCGACCCCCATCCAGAAGATGGCGATCCCCGCAATTCTTGAAGGAAATGACATAACAGGGCAGGCACAGACGGGAACTGGCAAGACAGCCGCATTTGGAATCCCACTCATCGAGATGATCGATGCAGGAAGCCGGGATATCCAGGTGCTCGTTCTTGCACCTACCCGCGAGTTGGCTATCCAGATTGCAGAAGAGTTCTCACGCTTTGGTAAATTCAAAAAGGGTCTCGCTATTGTCCCCGTCTATGGCGGCCAGCCGATAGAGCGGCAGTTCCGCGCCCTCCGCGCAGGTGCCCAGATTGTGATCGGGACACCGGGGCGGATTATGGATCATCTTGAGCGGAAAACCCTCTCTCTTGACAAGGTACGGTTTGCAGTCCTTGACGAGGCAGACCAGATGCTCGACATGGGCTTCAGGGATGATATCGCCCGGATTCTCAAGATGACTCCCGGAAAGAGGCAGACACTCCTCTTCTCTGCAACGATGCCCCCGGCAATCCTCGATCTCTCGAAGAGATACCAGAAGGATCCGAAGTTCATCAAGGTCGTTCACGGTGAGATGACGGTTCCCCAGATTGAACAGTGTTATCTTGAGGTCAAGGAACGCGAGAAGCTGGATGTCCTCTGTAAACTGGTTGATATCTATAACCCGGATCTGGCGATGGTCTTCTGCAACACCAAGCGTGCAGTCGATGACGTCACTTCGCGGCTTCAGGCACGGGGCTACTTTGCCGACGCGCTCCATGGCGATATGAAGCAGACCCAGCGCGATCGCGTCATGGGAAAGTTCAGGAAGGGTTCAATCGATATCCTGGTGGCAACCGATGTTGCAGCACGTGGGCTTGATATCAGCGAGATTGACTGCGTCTTCAATTATGATGTTCCGCAGGATGTGGAGTACTATATCCACCGGATTGGAAGGACTGCCCGTGCAGGAAGGGCGGGTACATCCATCTCCTTTGTCGCTCCAAAAGAGATCTACAAGCTCCGGGAGATTCAGCGGTTTGCCAAGGTAAAGATCACCCGAATCCCGATCCCGTCCACCTCGGATGTGGAGGAGTCGCAGGCACGCCTCCTTATCGAGAAGGTTAAAGAAGTGAATGCGACCGGTCTTGGTGAGCGTTACATCCCCTATATCGAGCAGGCACTTGAGGAAGGCATCACCTGTATCGAGATCGCAACAGCCCTTATGAAGATCCACCTTGGTGGCCGGGATACCGAAACCAAGAGCTATGAGAATGAGGGCGGTTTAATTGAGCCGGGAATGGCACGGATACGGATCTCTATCGGCCGTGACAATCAGATCCGGGCAAAGGATATCGTCGGTGCTATCGCCGGTGAGACCGGGCTTCCCGGACGATCCATCGGTGCAATCGAGATCTTTGAGCGTTTCTCCTACGTGGATGTTCCGGCAGACCGGATCCATGAGATCATCGAGATTATGAAGGACCGGACGATCCGGGGCTTCACCGTCGAGATGACAAAAGTCGAGAGCAAATAATCCTCATTTTTTTTCTTTCGCGCCTATACAAAGAGATGCGAGTGTAGCAGTGAACCAAATCATTATTATCATACATTGATAAATATCTCAGACAATGAGTCCACAAACTGTGCATGGAACGCATTCATCAGAGTGGATAACAATCTCTCTTGATGAATACGAATCCATGAAACGGACAATAGAGATTCTCTCTAATGCCGACCTGATGGATCAAATTAATAATGGAATGAGAAAAGAAACTACATCCAGGGATTTTGAGGAATTGGCAGAGGAATTGGGTATTTAAAAATCATCCTTGTGCCATATCGCTTCTATTACTACTTCTTTTCTTTCAAGATCAATACAATAGAGTATCCTGAATCTTCTTTCAAAATAGAGTTCCCATAATCCATGAAGAGAGCCTCTGAGAGGTTTTCCATGTATATCCGGGTTTTCCGACAACTTTCTGATTTTTTGGGCGAAGTGTCTCTGTATTTCCTTATCGAATGTTCTCAGCTTATCTTCAGCTTGCTTTCGAATAGTGATCCTGAACACGTCATACTATTTTTCGAGTGCCATCAGATAAAACCAGAAGTTCTGTTTCAAGTCAAACGCACCACTCACCTTCGCGATTTTTATTCCTTTGTGTATCTACTTGTGAGGCAGAGTGGCATATGCCGGAATAGTACTGAATTCCTGCATAATCCTGGCCGGTCTTATCTGGATATTTTATCTGCAGAACCGCTCTCTTCGGGCATCCATATCCGCTCTCCGGACTGACCAGACTGGTGCCATATGGTGGGGGTGATATCGCCTTTTTGCCTCACGGAGGCCCGGTTCGCCCATATCAGACTCACGGTTGATGAACCTGTACCTTGACTGGACGGCTTTTGCTGTCTGCATATTGATCGCCTTGTAGATCCCCTCATATCCCGGAAGTGCCTTTTCGTAATGCACGACAATGGTATCATCGTTCTGATGGCCCCAGATCGCAATTGCGCCGATTCCCTGTTCGGTTCGAATGAGGATGCCCTGGCAGTTCAGTTCATCATAGTGGCGGACGGCATAGAGGACAGCATCTTTCTCATAGGCAAGGAATGGATACTCATCACACTGTTTCCATTCGCACCACTTCTCGAGAAACTCATAGATCTCCGCAATGGACTCTGATCGGATTGCTTCAACAGTGAAATCCGTTGTCTTGTTGAATTTATTGAGATGGCCGCGGATGGTCAGGTATTTTTTGCCGGGGAGGCCTGCAAGGTCTGTTGAGAGGTAGACGTAGTCTGCAAATTCCGGTTCTTCATAGAGGGGGATATCCGGGTGGAGGCGTAGAAACCAGTTGCGCCCCGCCTCGTCCAGCATCTGGAACGGGGTGCTCCCCCCCTCCTCAAAGGCAAGGCAGAGGAGATCTGAGAGGAGTGCGTCATCCTCTTCTCCTATTGGGGGTCTGAAGGTTCGTTCCCCATCAACGATCGTCATGATGATGAGGGAGTTATTCAGTATGGCATAGTGGTAGTGCGCATAGTGATTCCAGGTGAGCATCGTAATGATGGTGTTATCGCTGTGCACCTGTGGATACCGGCGGAAAAACTTCTCGATGATGTCCTTGTTTTCGAGTGTTATCGGAGAAAAATCATTCAGGGAGAGCATCTGATATCATCTTCCTGTAGATCATCGGTACATATTGTTCCATCGGTTGGAAACCGATTTTTTTATAAAATGGCATTGTGCCCGGCTCTGATATGAGTCCTACCCATGTTATCCCGTCTTCCGCGCAGAGTTCTGTGAGAAAACGGATGATCTGGAAGCCGATATAACATCTCCTGTACTCTTTCCGGACAACGACATCCTGTATATATGCATCCGAGACACCATCCGAGATGGTTCTTCCCATGCCAACTGCTGTACCTGTGATCTCATCGACTGCCACGACAAAGCGGTGGCTTCCCCTGATAAGGGCTGGGATCTTTGCCTTATCCGAGTTCTTCTCCCACCATCCGGCGACACGATAAAGGTTGACGATCTCCTCTGTTTCCCATTCGGAAACGATATGCAGCGAGATTGCCTGTGTCTTACCCTGCTTCTGGCTGTTTGTCATGGTATCTTCTGCCTCTCCCTGATCGATCACTAGAGAGCAGTCTTTTTTATTTCATCCTCTATAATGCTTTTTTTCAGATGCGGGCGAAAGCGGGGTGTGCCCTCCTTTGGCTGCGCAATCATTCGTACCTGCCGCGCGATCCGGCTGGTATCTGATGGAATTCTCTGCGCGATCCCCTCCCGGACTGGTATCGTCGGGAGCTATCTCCCCGGTTTGTGGTATTCCGGGGGTCGGGCATCGGTCTGAATGCCTGTTTTATGGTGATCAAAAGAGAGGGTATAAATGGGACTTCTGCGTATCTAATTAGGTCGCAGGGCAACGGGGTGCAACGAATCCGGGAACAATTCTCCCAACGATTCGCTTTACCTGGCCACCTTGCCGGGAAACCGGTCTGGTGGTGACATGCCCGTGTGGGGACAGCTGCTTTGGATATGGCAGCAGTTCCCGGGATCCGGTATC
>NZ_JARVGN010000133.1 GCF_029762515.1 Methanocalculus sp.
TAGACCATTTCGTCGTCCAGAAGCATCATCAGTTCATGCTCCATCGGCCGATCTGTTGCCCCGGTACGGATAGCGGCTTCCCGTAATGCGCGTGCGCCTTCATCGTTGATGGTGAATGGAACGCCCCAGTTACTGCTTCCGATTGGGTTCTGTGCAGGGTTCCCGACACTTGTTATTGCGTCACCATAGAGGACATGTTCGGTCTCATCACCGGTGGTCTGAATTCTGATATCGAACCTGCCCTGCTGTCCGACGATCTCCTGTGCGGTGATCATGTCGACGCCTGCAAGTTCTATCCGGATATACCGTGAGGCGCCGCCGAATGTGGTGAGGGTGTTCACCTTGGCATCTCTCGTTCCGAGGCGGTTGATCTTCTCTTCCAGGATGCGTTTGACGGTTTCTGCTGTTTCAGGACCTACCCCAATCTCATAGCTGGTGATCGTTGCGCCATATTCTGCGAATACCTGTTCCAGCTCTTCCCGGGTGAATGGTTTTCGTATCTCAACAACATTTGCCTCTATGAGTGATACTTCTGTGTCGAGATCTTCGGATATTCCAAGTAGAAGTTCTTCAACGGAGCCGGTTGTTTCAAAGGTGATTAATTCTGCCTTATATTCAAGCTGTATCCATGATCCGCCTTCCAGATCCAGGCCAAGCTGAACATTCCCCTGAATGCCCTTATCAAAGGCGGGGGGAAGCAGATAGATCGAAACGGCTGAGAGAATAAGTGCTGCAATAAGCACCAGTATGCGCCAGTCACGCATGAGAGAATTGGAATCGTCTTTTGTCATCTCTTCACCCCTTTTGCTGCTTTTCCACTCTGCACATACCATTTCAGAATTCCGGCATTGAACATCCAGGTGTTCATCAGATCAACGAGAAGACCGATCAACAGGACGGCTGCAATCTGCATGATGATCTCTATTCCTCCGATCCACGAGACGACCAACAGTGCGAGGACCGCAGAAAGGGTCGTTGTGGTCATGATAAAGCCTGTCCTGAATGCATTTTTCAGTTTCTCCTCGAGTTTCCCCTGCCGTTTCAGGATACGGGTTGTCAGGAGGATGTCGCTGTCGACAGAATAGCCGATGAGCATCAGAAGTGCGGCCGTTGTGCCAAGTGAGAGGGGTAGTCCTATCACATCCATGATTGCTGCGGTTATGAGGATATCAGTGAATGCAGCAAAGACGACTGCAATAGAGGGTATCACAGTTCTAAAGGCGATGAATACGATGACTGCCATCCCGATGAACGAGAAGAGGAGGGCAATTAGTGCCTGCTGCTGGAGTGTCTCGCCAAACGACTCTCCGATCTGATCCACTTTTGCATCAGGATACCGCGTAGCTATATCCTGGGAGAGTGAGCGGAACTGTTCATCAGACATTGGCCCGAACCGAAGGTAGTTTCCCCTGTTTAAGCCTTCACCGATACTGATCAGAGGATATGCTGCAAAATACGCTTCCAACTGTTCAGGTGTATCATCGCTCATCACCGTTACCGCCGTTCCCCCGGCAAAATCAATCCCAAGATTGATAGGAACACCGGAGATCATGAAATTGGCCCCGATGATTATCAGTCCGATGAGCGTGATGACAAGCGGCACCGCCATCATCTGCTTTGGGGGATATTTATTTACAAGATCGTACAGGTCAAACGCCATAGTGGTAACATTTACGATCTGATTGTTTAAATTATTGGCTATATACGGGATGCAGATACATTGCATTCCACAGGTTGATGGTTACGAAAAGAAAGACGTCCCGGCCGGGACTTGAACCCGGGTCAAAAGCTCCGGAGGCTTCTAGGATGTCCACTACCCTACCGAGACAATTGTTGCAGAAGCCCGAATGCGGGCATTGCGTCTAGATAGATCTGTGTAAAAACAGATAAGGATATCGTTATCGGTGATACTGGTGCCAGATTTTGCATGCACCTTCATGGGAGACCATGCAGGGGCCAACCGGAGAGCGGGGGGTGCATGCGGTGCCGAAGAGCGGGCAGTCGGTTGGTTCGGCGAGACCGCGGAGGAGCTGGTCGCAGATACAGGCGGAGCGCTTCTCGATATGAGGAATTGTCTTGTTGAATTTCTTTAATGCGTCATAGGTGTCATATTCAGGCTTTAATGCAAGACCGGAATCCGGTATGACGGGGAAGCCTCTCCACTCGATGTCGCAGGGTTCAAATACCTCGTACATCAGGGCTTTTGCCTTGGTGTTTCCTTCTCTTGTGACAGCCCTTGGGTAGGCATTCTCCACCTTTGCCTCTTTGTTATTGATCTGTTTTACAAGCATGTACAGGCCAAGCAGGAGATCGTCTGCTTCAAAGCCTGCTACCACCTGGGGGACCGGGAACTGCTCATATTCATCATATCCCATAACAGCGCATACATGCCCTGGCAGGATGAATCCATGAAGGTCCGCTTCTCCCTGGCTGAGGAGCCATTGCATGGCAGGAGGAACGACACGATGGCAGGAGAGGATGCTGAAATTTTCAGGTGGATTCTGGAGGATTGTTGCGGCAACGGTTGGAACTGTTGTCTCAAAACCAACAGAGATGAAGACAACTTCTTTATCAGTATTTTTTGCAATCTCTACTGCCTTATGAATGCCCTGTACGATCCTGATATCACCATCAGCTGATTCGAGCGAACCTTTCGATCCCGGCACCCGGAGGAGATCGCCGTAAGTGGTGATGATCTTTCCTTCTGCTGCAAGATCTATTGCACAGTCTATCTCGCCGGCAGGCGTGATGCAGACGGGGCAGCCGGGCCCCATCACGACCTTCAGTTCTTTTGGGAGGACGCTTCGTATCCCGTGTTTTGCAATAGCTGCTTCGTGTGTGCCGCAGACATGCATGATCCTGACGTCTGACTTAATCTCTTCCTGTATTGCCTTGATGATATCCTTTCCAACCGCCATAGAGATTCTCTCATAGTAGTATGCCCTCCCAGCCAGAAAAGGTTGATTGGTGGAGGCAGGGATTAAACCGGACCATCATCTCCTCTGCTGTTGAGGTTTTTAGATGATCTGAGTATTCTTAAATTGCTCAATAAAGAAAGATTGAATGGCTTTCTTCTCGTCGTCTGTGAGTGTCGTGACCCAGGTTTCTGCGCCGGGGCGGCTGAGCGAGTTGATGTGGATTACATCGGGGTTGATCCTGACTGCCGCATCCCGCAGGAGGTGGAGCTCTTCGTCTGTTGTATTAACACCCGGAATGAAGAATATCTCAAGCCAGATTTTTCCTTTAAATTCCTTCCTGAGTGCTATCAGGCCATCAACCATTGTTTCTGCGGTGATGCCTGAAGGTGGCCGGTTGATTGTTTGGAAGATGTCATCGCTGACTGCATCAAGTGAGGGGAGGATGAGGTCTGCTGTTTTGATCTCGTCTCTGATTGCCGGGTCATGGAGGAGGGTGCTGTTTGTAAGGACGGCTCGTTTGTATTCAGGGTGGTGTTTTCTGAGATACTCAAGGATGGCGCTGATTCCCGAATGGAGTGTCGGCTCGCCGGTTCCGCCGAGGGTGATATAGTCGATATCCCGCTTAATTCTGAGGTAGTGATCAAGTTCCTGCTGGATTCTTGAGAGGGAGGCATATTCCCCCCGTTTCCGTGTGATATGGATGGTTGTGCCGCACTCACAGTAGACGCAGTTTAAAGAGCAGATGTTTCCGGGCACAAGATCGATGCCAAGGGATCTCCCGAGGCGGCGGGAGCGTACCGGACCGAAGAGATATTGGTATTCCATTATCTTCAATACATATCTGTCGTGACAGGAGATACTTCTTTTCTGCTGGTGGAGTTTTAGGGATTGGTGGGTGTATCTTCAATTTGAAAGAAGATGTGTGCCAGAAGATTCGGATCAGATCTTTTATCGTCTGTTCCTGCCGATTGAGTGTATGTTTGCAGTCTCTACCTATTGCCTTCATCGCGAGCCGCTCGGAATAGCCCTTGAGAAACTTGCTCCAATCACCGGCTCTGTTGAGGTGATGGATGACGGCCTTCATTACATTGATAATCCTGAGATCCTCGAGTCATATTCCTTCTCCTATTCGATTCATGCGCCATCACGCGGAGTGAATATCGCCTCCCTCCTGGAGCCGATCAGAAAGGCGAGCGTCCAGGTAACAGATGAATGTTTTGCAATTGCCGCCGAGGTCAATGCCCCGGTGATCGTCCACCCCGGCTATTTCGCATGGCTGGAGGAGAGGGAGATGGCAGAGCGGCAGATGCTGAAATCCATAGCCGAACTCCGGGCATTGGCGGATGAGCGGGGGGTCGAACTGACAATAGAGAATTTGGGGAACTGGGATTATTTCTTCCTTAAAACCCCCTCTGAGCTGCCCCTCATTGAAGGCACCAGCTTTACACTTGATATCGGCCATGCTAACCTGAATAGCTGCCTTCCAGAATTCCTGAAGTATCCTTTTGCTCATATCCATATTCATGATAATGATGGGACAACCGATTCGCATAGTCCGGTTGGAACCGGAACTATTGACTTTGATGCAGTGATGGAAGCCGTCAGGAGGGAGAAGGTGATCCCGGTTATCGAGGTTGACACCCTTGAGGGAGTGAAAGAGAGCATCAGGGCGCTTGGGTTGTGATAGCCACGATATGGTGCCTTGTTGTGAGGGTTAAGTGGTGATGGGTCTGTTGAATGGTGATCTGGTGCAGTGGGTATTCGGTGAGTATGTTGTGGGGAGTGTGTTGGGGGAGTATGCCGGGAGTTGTCAGGTGTTTAGGTATAGTGGGTGCGAAGAGTCGTCAATCATTCTTTGAATATAGGAAATCCACGGCAAAATACGCTCCAAGCCATGATCCATTCCGGAAGGTATTAAAACAACGCTGGCTTACGATATAATGCAACTTCTCATGTATTTGGGGGTCGCTGCCGGATTCAGGGGCTTAGATCTCCGGAATATGGGCATTTCAATCAGGCAACTCAAACAGGCAACTTATTGTCTGGCACAACAATCGCCTCGGTGGCATAGCGGTATCGCGCTTCCTTGGTAAGGAAGAGGTCGCGGGTTCGATTCCCGCCCGAGGCTTCGTTTTTGGTGTTTTTTTTTTAATTCGGAGTTAGCTATCAACGCTGTTACTAATGTTTCATAATACATATTCAATCTAAGCGAATGTATCGCCACATCTAAGACTTTGGAGACATTCAAGCCTGTATCCTGAATGAAGTCATAATTTTCCGGATCGATTGTGAGAGAGATCCTTTTTCTAAATCTTCTTATTACGCTCTTCTTTTCATCTTTTGTCTTTGTTTTCATTTCTTTTACCACCTATACGTACATGTACCCTCATGTACGTATGCTATAGTGCTACCTTGCCTCTAAGGTTATAGCCATCGGAACCCGGTTGATTGATAAAAGGACGAACG
>NZ_JARVGN010000134.1 GCF_029762515.1 Methanocalculus sp.
CTGTCAAACCTGCCTGGACGAAGGAGTGCCATATCAAGGATATCGATCCTGTTTGTTGCCCCGATGATCTTGACATCCCCCCGTGACTCAAAGCCATCCATCCCGGCGAGCAGCTGCATCAGCGTCCGATGAACCTCCCGATCGCCGGAGGAGGTCTCCTGGCCACGTGATGCACCGATTGCATCGATCTCATCGATGAAGATGATAGAGGGGGCGTTCTTCTTTGCATTCTCAAAGAGCTCGCGGACAAGGCGTGCCCCTTCACCGATATACTTCTGGACAAGCTCTGATCCAACCACCCGGAGGAAGGTTGCCTCTGTCTCATGGGCAACAGCCCGTGCAAGCAGCGTCTTTCCGGTACCGGGAGGCCCATGGAGCAGAATTCCTTTTGGTGGAAGGATACCGACCCGCTCAAAGAGATGGGGTTTTTTCAGCGGGAGCTCGATTGCCTCACGCAGTTCGGCAACCTGCCGTTGAAGCCCGCCGATATCGCTGTAGCTCTCGGTTGGGCGGCTATCAACCTCCATACCATAGACCTGCGCATCATAGGCGGATGGGAGCACCTCGACGATTGCCAGTGTCTGCTGGTTCATTGTACACCGGACACCGGGTTTCAGATCCTCGGCATTGATGAACTGTGATGTGCGCACAAGGAACTTCGGACCTGCACTGCTCCTCACAACAACACGGGTGTTGTCGATGACATCGGCAATCGTTCCGACAATCAGGGGCGGGCTCCTCATCTGCTCTATTTCTGACCGTAGTTTCCGGACCTCACGCTCATACCTCACCTTCTGGGTTTCAAGGTACTGGCGATCAGTCTTCGACTGCCGGAGTTCCTCTCGCAACTCCTGGTTCCGGCCTTCAAGCTCGGTAAGACGCTCAAGCACCATCCGGTATGAATCATCGGAATGGAGGGTGTCGTCAGGTGTGCGGGATTTTACGGCCATAACTCTTCAAATAGATATATAGGAAAAAAAGTTATAAAGTTGTTTGGGATATGTATGCAACCACAACACTGTGAAGCCTGTGGAGAGCTTATCAAAGGACGATCAAAGATTGTACGGATTGAAGGATCACAACCGATGAAGGTCTGCGAACGATGCGCACGGCATGGAACGGAGGTGCAGGTCCAGACAGGGCCGCGGCCATCATATGGCCGGGGAGGTGGAAAGCCGGTGCCTACGTCCGGCCGGGTTGCCACCCCTCCTGTCCGCCGAAGGCGTGATGTCTTTGATCTCATCGGTGGAGACATCGTCGAGGATTATGCCGATCGGATACGGGATGCACGCCTCGAAAAAGGGATGAGCCAGAAGGATCTTGCCCTTGAGCTGAAAGAGAAAGAGCACCTCATCAAAAAGATTGAGAACGGGGATCTGATCCCTGAGGATGCTGTCCGGAAGAAGCTTGAAGCAGCGCTCGAAATTCGCCTGATCGAGTCAGAGGGTATGCAGGATGAGAGCGGCGGACATGCAGGGACGAGCGGGACAACCCTCGGCGATGTCATCCAGATCAAGAGGAAGTGAGATGGACTCGCCATTCATCCTCATCAACTTCAAGACATACCGGGAAGGAACCGGGTATGGTGCAGATCGTATTGCACGGGCAGCGAGTGCAGTGATGGAGGATACGGGCATTACAATCGGTATCGCCCCATCCTACACCGACCTCAGAAAGATGGCAAAACATTTTTCGATTCCGATCTTTGCACAGCATATCGACGGTGTCGGAGCAGGAGGGTTTACCGGACATACTCCTGCATACATGATGAAGATGGAGGGTGCTGCCGGATCGCTCATCAACCACTCAGAGCGGCGGCTGACACTTGCAGATATTGAAGCCTCGCTCACCGCCGCAGAGGCAGAGGGATTGACATCAGTTATCTGCACAAATAATATCAGGACAACAGCAGCAGCGGCCGCACTTGGGCCGGATTATGTTGCAATTGAGCCGCCAGAGCTGATTGGTTCCGGGATCTCGGTTGCACAGGCCGATCCTGAGATCATCGCCGGATCTGTAGAGGCTGCCCTGAAACAGAATAGTGAGGTGAAGGTGCTTGCCGGTGCCGGGATCCAGTCCGGGGAGTGTGTCAGGATATCCCTTGATCTCGGATGTGCCGGGGTACTGCTTGCATCAAGCGTGGTGAAGGCAGACGATCCCGAGGCGGTGCTCCGGGATCTCGTCTCTAAAATCTGAACTATTCTACAATTAAGGAGATGAGGTCATGCTTTGTTATGACCCCTTCAACCCGCCCTTCTTTCATCACAAGCACCGCATGGTGCTGTTCTAAAATGCCAACTACCGTCTCGATCTCGATCTCTGGTGGAACTGTCGGGAAACTGGATTCCATGTAGTCCCGGACTGTTGGGTGATGGCCCTTCTGATGCTTCTGCTCGCCAATTGCGGTGAGGATGGCAGATTCTGATATACAGCCGACCGGCACCCCGTCCAGCAGAACAGGGAGCTGTGAAAAGGCCATTCTGTCCATCTTCTCAACTGCCGATAAAATTGAGTCATCAGGTGAGACACTCTCGACAGGGGTGTGCATCAGGCTTGACGCGGTGATGACGGGTATTTCAGAAAGAGTGAGCACATCAACTATTCTGCGAAGGGTGCTGACACGCGGGTCAACCGAACCCCGTTCGATGCGTGCGACCATCGACTGGCTGATCCCGGATCTCCTGGCAAGTTCGGCCTGCGTCATCCCAATCCGTCGGCGTACAGATCTGATCTCATCTGCGGTAGGAATATGCATACTATTACTCACAGGTATATATGAAAAAAGCTGCCCTGGTAATGATGAGTGGGAGGAGTAAGCCCCCTTCTGTTCATTGCGGCATTCAGCTAAGCGCCGTACCCGGGCGGGATCCGGGCATCCCTTCTGCCCTGTTTGGCTTGCACCCGCAGGGATTCACCGTTCCATCGATCCCTGCCGATACGCTCAACGAGTTGCACTGCAGAATGCAGAGTATCGCACCACCGGAGACCGGAGGTGCTCGATCGTTTCATTGCTGGCGGCAGGACGTGTCGTTTCTGTGTCATTGCCATGACTCTCGCCATCCCCGATTGACCGGGGCTGCGCGCCCGGAGGGTGGGGGGACTTTCCTCAGCAGCCCAAAAGGGCCACCGTCAGCCGCACTCTCCCTCTCATCGCTGTACGATAGGGCGAAATGCGCTATGTACAGTATATAAATATCGATGTATACAGAGATTAAACCTCGTATTATGGGAGATACCATCATCTTCTCCGGAGTTGATTCAATACTATGATGCTTCTGTCCGAGGAAGACGGGAGGATTGGAGTCTCCCTCGCAAGAGAGGCTCTCAGGGCGGCAGTGCTGCATACGGAGTTGACGCCGCCCCCCCTTCCACCGATATTTTCTGAGAAACGCGGGGTCTTTGTCACCCTGAACAGGGATGGGGATCTGCGTGGATGTATCGGCATTCCTCTCCCGGTGATGCCCCTTCAGGAGGGAATTATTGAAGCGGCACACTCAGCTGCGCTCCGGGATCCACGGTTTAACCCGGTCAGTCCAGAGGAGCTTCCGTTGATTGCACTGGAGGTGACAATCCTCAGTGTTCCTGAAGAGGTCCCCGCTCCCCCCTCAAACCGGGATGATAAGGTTGAAGTCGGCAAACACGGGCTGATCGTGAAAGGAAGAGGGCGATCCGGCCTTCTCCTCCCGCAGGTTGCATCAGAATACGGATGGAATGCAGTTGAATTCCTCGATCATACCTGCAGAAAAGCAGGACTCCCGCCGGGATGCTGGCGGGACGAACAGGTATCCGTCCTCAGGTTTGAGGGCCAGATCTTCTCTGAGTAACCATGTCAATACAGTTTGAAGTGATGCATAAGGACATCGCCGGGAGGGTCGGAAGGCTCACCGTCGGCGATAAACGTATACGAACCCCGGCCCTCCTTCCGGTTGTAAACCCGCATATCCAGATCATCTCACCTGCCGAGATGGCGGCGATGGGAATCGAAGGGCTGATCACAAATGCCTATATCTTCTCAAAGAGTGCTGATTTTCGCGAGGAGGCACTCTCCCGCGGACTCCACTCGGTGCTTGGGTTTGACGGGCTGATCATGACGGATTCGGGATCATTCCAGCTCTCGGTGTACGGCTCGGTCGATACCACAAATGAGACAACCATCTCGTTCCAGCGTGATATCGGAAGCGACATCTGGGTACCCCTCGATATCCCGACCCACCCGGATTCACCACGGGAGACGGTCGAGGCGGATCTTTCCGTCACCATGAGCCGCCTCCGTGAGGCCAAGGAGATCTTCGGGGATGATGCACCCCTCGCAGGGCCTGTGCAGGGTGGTCTCCATCCCGACCTGAGAGAGCAGGCAGGCCGTGAGACGAGTGAACTTGGATTTGCCTTCTGCCCAATCGGTGCGGTTGTTCCCCTTCTGGAAGGGTACCGGTATAAAGAACTCGTCAGATCAGTCATTTCTGCCAAGAAAGGGCTCTCATCTGCTGCATGTGTCCACCTCTTTGGTGCCGGCCATCCCTCGATGTTCGCACTTGCAGTCGCAATGGGCTGCGATATCTTTGATTCTGCCGCCTATGCCCTGTATGCACGGGAAGGCCGCTACATCACCCCTTCCGGCACCCTGAAGCTCGCTGAGATCGCAGAACTTCCCTGTGCCTGTTCTGTCTGCCGATCACATACCGCTGATGAACTGCGATCCGCTCCCGATAAGGAGCGGCTCCTCGCCTACCATAATCTTGCAGTGACACAGGCTGAGATCTCCCGGATCCGCCTCTCCATCCAGGAGGGCACCCTCTGGGATCTTGTTGATGAGCGGTGCCGATCTCACCCGAGACTGCTTGAGGGATACCGCGAACTGCTGAAGCACGCCCACCTCCTCGAACGATCTGATCGGGCAACAAAACGGAGATTCTTCTACCGGGGCGATGAATCCTGCAAGCGGACCGAGGTGATTAAATTCCAGGAGATGATTCCCCGGATACGGCTTTCAAAACGCTCGTTAATCCTCTGCGGCGGCCCACAGCCACAGGAATTTGAAGAAGTGCTTGAGCTTCGGCCGCCCTTTGGGGCTGTGCCGACTGAGCTCTCGGAGACCGCACCGATGGGGCAGTCCGAGGTTCCGGAGTGGGATGATGCGATGCTTGAGTCTGCTTTTGCCGGGGTGGATGCGCTTTTATCTGCAAATCCGGATACCGAGGTGACCTTCTCGGCAACACCTGATCTTGTTGATCTGATCCGGAAGCGGTTCCCGGCACACAAGGTGATCTCATGAGCACCTTTGAAGTCCGCCGCCGTGACGGGCTTGCCAGATATGGGCTCTACACGACAGGCGACGTAACGATCGAGACCCCGGCAGTGATCGACCCGGTTGCAGTCTTCCCGG
>NZ_JARVGN010000135.1 GCF_029762515.1 Methanocalculus sp.
GCAGCGTTGATGATGATATATGGCCGCATCTGAAGTATGGGTTTATAGATGATGGGTGATATAGGCTCTGGGTTCAATCGTTGAGGTAGTGTATTTTTCACCCTATCCGGCAAACCATGATCCCATGGGAAACCTGACAGTTGCAGCGATCGCACCTCCTGATGTTCTGCGTGAACTTGGAAAGAAGGGCACCTCATCGGATATCACTTTTTATAACCTGAAACGTGATCTGGATACGGTCACGCTCGTTGAGCCGTCCAGGTATCCCGATCGGCTCTCATCCCTCTTCTTCTCGGTCTCGATGGCACAGGCAGCCATCCTTGTTATCGACGAGATCACACCGCAACTTGGGGAATGTATCCTGATGCTCGATTGCGCAGGTGTTTCTGAGGGGTATATAATACTCAGAAATTACCTCGGGCAGGATCAGGTTGAACCACTCTTCAGAGGAACTGTTCTTGAAGGGTACAGGTTCTGTGAGCCGAACTGGATTGAGTTAAAAGAGCTTCTCCTAAAGGATGCTGCACTCATCAAGTCTGGTGAACCTCCGGCAGGATCAGAGCCATATGGTACAATGGCAATCGATCACCATTTCAATGTCAAAGGTATCGGAACGGTTGTCCTTGGGGGCGTCGTTGATGGCTGCCTCAGGAAGCATGATCAGCTGAAGGCGCTTCCCGGTGAGAAACAGGCGATACTCCGGTCAATCCAGAAGCATGATGACGACTCGGCGTATGCGGTGAAGGACGACCGGGTTGGCCTTGCCCTGAAGAATATCGAGGCTGATGATCTGGATCGCGGGTTTGTACTCACAACAAATCCGGCAGTTCTGGTCACTGATCAGATACATGCCGGGGCTTCACTTGTAAAATACTGGCCCTCCCCGATTCATGAGGGGATGGTTCTCTATTCTGGCCACTGGATGCAGTTCATCTCCGGAAAGGTGACTGCAGTTATGGATGATGGGGATTTCCGGCATCCTACCCTGACGATCAGCCTGGAGAAACCACTCGTCCACCTCCCCGGTGATACCGTTGTGCTCCACTATCTTGAAGGGGGAAAGCTCAGGATTGTGGGTTCCCTCAAACTTGCCTGAATGCGCGTTTCGGGGCTTTTGTGGGGTTAATTGAGAAGAAGGTATAAATGCTTCGGAAGATCAATATATAATTGTATGGGAGATATGAAAACCCTTTCTTCCTTTGGAAAGGGTGCGCATTCATCGTTATTTATCAGGCTATGGGTCTTTTCCGCCCTGACGGTGACTGCATATCTCATCACCTATCATGGTGTGCAGCATGGTATCCATGATGTCTATCCTGCCCTTTTTCTGCTTCCGATAGTCTTTACCCCCTTCCTCTTCCCCCGGCGTGAGACGATTATTGCGGTTGCGATTGCACTTGGGTATTTTGCCCTGGTCTTCTCACTTGCACGGAATGATGTTGCGATCATCTATGCATCAACGGTTAATTTCACCCTCTTTATTGCATTTGGCGTCTTTGTTGCGGTTGTTGCGGATCATGTCCGGGTGAAGGCCGGGAGATACTCACGGATGCTCGAATGTTCGGAATCATGCACCCTGATTGTGGATAGAAAGAGACGGACAATCATGGATGCCAATCCTCTCTCTGTCAGCCTGCTGGTATCCGGTTCATCATCAATATTTGGAAAAGGATTGCAGCAGCTCTGGCAAAATCCCGAGAGGGCAGATTATCTCCTCGATGAAATAGAGAAAGGGGGATCTATCTCTGATCATGAAGAAGTACTCATTGGAAGAGATGGAGCCCCCCATATCTTCCGGCTTTCGGGATCGGTTCTTGATGATGATGCGGTATTGATCTCTGCTGTTGATATCACGCCATTAAAGAATGCAGAGAAGGCATATCAGAAAACCCGGATCGAATACAAAGAGACACTTGACTCGATAGATGAGCCGATCCTTGTCATCAGCCCGGATCATCATATTCTTCTGAATAACCAGACAGCCCTTCGGCATGCCCAGAAGATTCGGGGAGTCACCGATATTGTTGGTAAGCCCGTTCTGGATTTCTTCCCCTGTTTGCAGATCCTCTCGGATCCATATGTTCATGAAATGGTATTCTCAAAGGAAAAGTCGATCAAGCGGGATATCCTCTATGAAGAATCCGGCGTGGAGAAGTGGTTTACTGTTCATATTAACCCGATTAAGCGGGGACAGGGGAGTGGATCTGCGATTGTGATGATCCACGATATCACCGAGAAGAAGAAGAATGAGGCTTTATGGAAGAAATCAGAGTCCGCACATCGTATAATCTTCGAAAATGCCGGTGCCGGGATCCTCATCATTGATGAAAACGGCTGCATTCAATCTGTCAATGATGAGTTCTGCACTCTGACGGGATATGAGAAAGAGGAGCTCCACGGGAGATCCCTCATTCAGCTCCTCTTCCCCGAAAAAGATCATCCGATCATCCAGGCCTGCATCAGCACCGATGCCGGGCATGAGTCTCATGAGGAGTATGAGGTTACCATCATCGATGCACAGGGTGATGAACGGAACTGCATGCTTCTGACTGCAATTATTCCGGATACACGACACAGGGTTGTATCCATCATCGATATCACCGAAGAACAGCGGATGCTCGATATGATGCTCGAACAGGAGGCAAACTATCTCCAGCTGATACGCCATGTGCCTGTTGGTATCTTCACCTGTGGAAATGGGGTGATACAGTTCGTCAATCCTTCATTCTGTCAGATAACAGGGTATTCCGAGGATGAGCTTCTGGGTGAGCGGGTTTCTTCAATCTTCCCGGAGGCTCGCGGGCTGCCGCAACAAAACACTCCGGCAGAGATTGTCTTCTCGAGGAAAAATGGCGAGTTCTCTCCAGGTACCGTGGAAATGCGGGCATTTCGATCAGATGGCGAGCCAGTTGAACTTGGGATCCTGATTGACATCTCGACCCAGAAAAGACTTGAAGAGAACCTCAGGGGTGAGATCGAACGAAGATCTGACTTTGTGATGGTTGCCTCCCATGAACTGAGAACACCTCTTCAACCTGTTGTTGGCTATCTCAGTCTTATCCTCGCAGATCCGGGCTCCCTGAACCTCCCGCCGGATGTGGTGGAGATGCTGACGCTCTGCCAGAAGCATATCGATCAGGAGCGGAGGATCATCGATCGGATGATTGCCCTCTCACTTGTTGACTCAAATAAGATTGTACCGAATTCCCGGGAGATACCAATCCGGGATCTCATCGAGGATATCATCGTTGAGTATAATTGTCGGGCAGATGCCCGGGTGAAGAATGAGGTGCCGCCATCTGCCACCATCCTGGGAGACCCGGATCTCCTCTATCATGTCTTCACCAGCATCATCAGCAATGCGGTGAGGTATAATGAACCGCCCCGTGAGGTTTCAGTGGAGTATGAGGCTGATTCTGATGCCCACATCATCCGGGTTATCGATAACGGCATGGGAATTGATCCGGAATCTCTCTCCAATATTTTTGAACCGTTCCATATCGCGGATCTCCAGAAATTAACACGGGAATATAACCGGCTGGGGCTTGGTCTCTCTATTGCACAACGGTATGTTCAGGTTCATGGCGGTGAGATCAGTGTCTCAAGTGTTCCCGGGAAGGGGAGTATTTTTACCATACGAATACCCATGAGGTTAGTAATATGACAAAGACGGTGATGGTGGTCGATGATGATATCCCGAACCTCACGGTGATGGGACTTCTCCTGAAGAAGCTTGGGTATGTCGCAGTCACCCATAATAACGGATGGAATGCGATCGCAGCAATCAAGGAGGAGATGCCTGATCTGGTTCTTCTGGATCTGATGATGACGCCCATTGACGGATGGCAGTTCCTGGATGAGATCAAAAAAGAGGGGATTATCGGCCTTCCTGTGATGCTCTTCACTGCAAAATACATCCGGGATGAGGAGATCGAGCCATATAAAAATGAGATAACCCTCATTCTCCAGAAACCCGTCTCCTTCAAGGAGCTCGAAGCGACTCTGGGCGAGTTCTTCAGCTCCAGGTCATAAACGAACAACCAGATTCCATCACCCTCATTTTCGAATAAGCATTCTATTAGTCATCGTTAGAGGAGGCCTCCTCCCGGTTTCAATTCATAACGGCTATATATGATCTTTAACGTAATCTCTATTTCATGAACGCTAAGGTGTGTGCCGCTCTCGTTGCGGCAGTTGTATTGTCCTTGTTTGCAGCCGGTTGCATGGGTGGGGAAACTCCCGCTCCGTCAGACCGGCCACTCTACATTGTTGGTATCGATGGTGATTACAGGCCCTTCAGCTATATCGAAGCTGATGGCTCGGCTGCCGGATTCGATGTTGAATCTATCAGGTGGATCGGTGAAGAAATGGGCTTTGATGTGAAGATCCAGCCGATGGCATGGGACGGCATCGTCACAAGCCTTGTTACAAAAAAGATCGATATGGTCTATTCAGGGATGACGATCACCCCGGAGCGGCAGGAGCGTGTCAGCTTCTCAGAACCCTACTGGATTGTTAACCAGGCAGTTGCCGCACGTGCAGACTCCGAGATGACTATCGAGGATGTACTTGCAGGTAAGGTTGTTATGGGTGCACAGCGGGGCAGTACTGCTGCAGATTATATCCAGATAAATCTGGTTGATACAGGCCTCCTCGCCGGAGATGACTTCAAACAATATACAGGCTTCTCGCTTGCAGTCCAGGATCTTGAGAACAAGCGTGTTGATGCAGTGATGTTCGATGTCCCGGTCGTGAATGAATTTATCCAGACGAATGGTCTCCGGAAGGTCGGTCTCGTTGAGACGGATGAAGAGTATGGTGTTGCAATCCGGAAGGAAGATACCGAGCTCCTCGCCACCATCAACGAAGGCATCGACCGGCTTCAGGCATCACCTAAATGGGATGAGCTGAAGCAGAAATATGGCCTTGAGTAACTGGTTTAGGATCAATTATCCCAACCAAAAACTCATTTCCCCTACCTTTTTCTCATCACGGAGACAACACTTTGAGTACTTCCATCAGCCCTGTTCTTTCAGGGTATCTTTCCGTGGTGATCCTGTTTGAGTATTCTTTCCCCGGCCATTGTTGATTCCCTCCCCTATCTCATCTCCGGTGTCTTCACGACTCTCGGGCTTGTGATCCTTGCCCTTGGGCTTGGGCTTCTGATGGGGATTCCAATGGCGCTTCTTCAGGTGTATGGCCCTGCCCCCCTCCAGTACTGTGTCCGCACCTATATCTGGATCTTCCGCGGACTCCCGATTCTGGTCCTTCTCTTCCTCTTCTACTTCGGCATCATCCCGGTACTCGGCTTTGATATTGGACCATTCTGGATTGCGG
>NZ_JARVGN010000136.1 GCF_029762515.1 Methanocalculus sp.
CACCGAATAGAGAGTTCCGAGGAGCCAGTATGGCCGGATGAACGTCTCCACAATACCCGCTGTCTCAAGCCACCGTGCGATGAAGAGCGAGATGACGGTGATGAAGAAGATTGTAAAGAAGATCAGCGGCGTGATCAGGAGGAACCGGTAATCGCTCTGTATCATCCCGGTATCCTCGATCACCCTGAGGAATCCGCCGAGGACGACATAGGGGATCGTGGCAAGAACAAACGCACCATCAATCGCAATCTGCTTCCTTGAAAGCCACCGATAGACGAGATAGACTGAAATGATCAGGATCAGGGCATAGGTGAGGGTATCGACTAATGTGTATGCCCCTCCATACCGGATGGGATCAATGTAATATTTGTATATGAAGTCACTAAACATGAAATGATCTCGATGGGCTCAGAATATTTCAAGATACTCAAAAATAAAGTTTTTGATAAGTCAAAATGGATGCAGCTCCCCCGTGATGTGGTCATCGGGCATGATGCCCTCGACCAGATCCCGAGGGTCCTTGAGGAGCTTGCTCTTGGGCAATCGGTCCTCCTCCTCTCAGGTCCAAGGACGAATGGGGCGGTCGGGAGCCGGGTGGCTTCCCTTCTTGAGGGTCAGTTCGATCTCACCCGGCATGTCACTGATGCAATCACTCCTGAGACGATCCGGTCTGTTGAAGAGGCGGGATCAGCAGCCGATATCATTGTGGCGGTTGGTGGCGGCCGGGTGATTGATACTGCAAAGATCGCATCATTCAACCTGGATTGCCAGTTCGTCAGTGTCCCGACTGCTGCATCTCATGATGGAATCGCCTCTTCCCGCGCATCGGTTCCGACAGAAGAAGGAAGTTCGTCACTTGATGCCCATCCCCCGGTCGCAATCGTTGCAGATACCGGGATCATCGCTGCTGCACCCCACCGCCTCCTTGCATCCGGGTGTGCGGATATCATCTCAAACTACACCGCAATACTCGACTGGGAGCTCGCACACCGGCTCCGTGGCGAAGTAATATCCGAGTATGCGATCGCCCTCTCCCGGATGACCGCCGAGATCCTGGTGAAAGATGCCCATCTTATCAGGCCAAACTCTGAAGAAAGTGCCTGGATCGTGACAAAAGCCCTCGTATCCTCGGGAGTTGCCATGAGTATCGCCGGATCGTCGAGGCCTGCCAGCGGAGGGGAGCATAAGTTCGGGCATGCAGTCGAGCGGCTGGCGCCGGGGAAGGTGCTGCACGGCGAAGCATGCGGGATTGGAACGATCATCTCGATGTACCTGCATGGAGGTGACTGGCGTGGGATACGCGATTCCCTCAGAACGATAGGTGCACCGACAACTCCGGCCGAGGTCGGCCTCCCCGATCATATTGCAGCTGAAGCAATCGTGAAGGCAAAAGAGATACGGCCTGAACGCTTTACTATTTTTGATATGGGTATCACACAGGAATCAGCAGACGATCTGATCCGAATGCTGTACCGGGAGTGAGATGTATGACTGAGGCAAAGAACCGGGTTACATTAATTGGAAAAAAACTTGCCCGTGACGGGACAGAATTTGTCTATGTCGGGGTAGTGGATGCATGCAACGGATGCAAGGTGAAGAAGGCCTGTCACAACCTCATTGAGGGGAGGAAATACCGGGTGGTCGATGTCAGGCCGACAACCCACTCATGCCAGGTCTTTGCAGATGGCGCCTGCGTTGTTGAGGTGGAGGAGGCGCCGGTGGTTGCGCTCATCGCCGGTGAGATGGCGATCACAAATTCAAGGTTTATCTATGAGTATACCTGCAACCGTGAGGAATGCAGGAGCTATGATCTCTGCCATCCGGATGGAGTCAATGAAAAGGAAAAATATACGATCACCCAGGTTCTCGGGAGTGCTCCTGACGAATGCCTCAGGGGCCGGAAGAACCTGAAACTTGTTGAGATACTCCCTCTCTGATCCTCTTTTTTTAATTATCACACTGCAATTGACGATCACTTCTCGCCCGCTGACCAGACCGCCTCCTCAAGCTCAAGGAGTGCAGGCCCGCCTTCAAGATCCGCGATCCATTCCCGTGGAATCCCTCCGGCTCCGTGGAGTGCGCCCCCGAGAGCGCCGCAGATGGCGGCTGTTGTATCGGTATCACCACCATGAGAGATGGCAGCCTGTATCATCCCGGCAAAAGTCTCTTCTTCCATGAAACAGGTGATGGCAACATGCGCTGCTTCGAGGGCATCCAGGGAAGGTATCAGCGGTGCGGCTGAAAGGAGTGCAATCCTGTTCCTCACCTCTATGTTTTCACAGAATTTGAGTGCCGAGAAGAACGCCTCCTCCTTTGAGCCGCCACGGCAGAGGATCGAGATCATCTGGTTGACAATGCCGGATGTTGCACCCGCCACCGGGTGGGGATGGGTGGTGGCAGCGGCATATCCGCTTATGATGCGGGCATTACCGGGGCGGTAGAAGATCCCAATGGGCGCTCCCCGCATCACCGCCCCGTTTGTCCTCCCGCTACCGGAGATCCCCGATACTGCACTCTCCGGTGATGCACCTCCCTTCACGCGTTCCAGAACCTCCCGGCTTGTAGGTCCGAAGAACTCGGGATGGAGATCATAGATCCGGATCAGGCGGCTCAAAAAATCAATTGCTGAAAACTGATGGCAGGTTATCAGGGTCTCTGCCAGCGCTATCATCTGGAGGGTGTCATCGGTATACTCTCCTCTCCGTGTTAAGAAAGGCCCCCCTCCTGTCATCCGCTTGGGTATTTGATGGATTTTTGGGCTTCCTTCGAAGGGCGCACCCATTGCATCCCCTATTGCCGAGCCAATCAGCGTTCCTGGTATGCGCGTGAATTGGAATATAAAGATCACCAATAAATTATATTTGGCTACTCATTAGAGTCTCATCTGAAAAAGGTGATAGGTTGCAGAAAGAAGAACTCATTCATTTACACATGCTCATGGTAACCGTAAAGAAATATTATGAGACCATGACTGGCGACGCAGTATCGACTCACAAGTACGACTCTCTTCTTATCTCCCCCGTTCATATCCACAAAAATAAAAACTCACATAAAGAAGCGCTTCTGACGCTTGCAGAAGAGATTGTCGAGCGGATTCATGATCATCCCGGTTCCATCCAGCCTGAATATCATGCAAAAACCGCCACTCCTGTTCTGATAAAAAACTGATCCTATCATGGATGATTATACCGCTTTCCGGGAGATCATCTCCCGGCTTTCTTCTTCAGATACTCCTGATGATATCCAGAGGATCAAGCTCTCTGTCTGCCGGGAATTCCGGCTATCTGCATTTCCAAAGAACTCTGCCATCCTCCTTGCAGCAGAGCCGCATGAACGCGAACATCTCCGGCGTATCCTTCAGGTGAAGCCAACCCGGACCCTCTCCGGGGTTGCTCCCGTTGCGGTGATGACCTCCCCACACCCCTGCCCGCACGGGATCTGCCTCCCATGCCCCGGAGGGCCTGACCATCTCTTCCAGTCTCCCCAGAGCTATACGGGGGAAGAGCCTGCCGCACTCCGGGGGAGAGAACACGGCTATGATCCTTATGAACAGGTGCATGCCCGCCTCTCCCAGTTCCGGCTCCTCGGACACCATGTTGACAAGGCGGAACTGATCGTGATGGGGGGGACGATCACCGCCCGCGATCCGGCATACCAGGAGCATGTTGTCACCCGATGCCTGATGGCGATGAATGACTTTCCGGATCGATCATCTACTGAGGCTGGCTTTGAAGAAGCTGCACTCGCAAATGAGTCTGCGGCAGTCCGGTGCATTGCGATCACCTTCGAGACCCGGCCTGACTGGTGCAGGCGCGAGCATATTGAACGGATGCTCTCTCTTGGGGTCACCAAGGTTGAGATCGGTGTCCAGCATGTCCTCAATGAGATCCTGGAATATAACCGGCGTGGGCATGGTGTCGAAGCATCTATCGAAGCCAACCGCCTCCTCCGCGACGCAGGGTTGAAAGTCGGGTTCCATGTGATGCCGAACCTCCCCGGAAGCGATATCGAAAAGGATCGTGAACTCTTTCGGAGCCTCTATTCGAATCCGGATCTCCGGCCGGACTTCCTGAAGATATATCCGACTCTGGTCACCCCCGGATCCGAGATTGAGGAGCTCTACCATCGTGGTGAATACCGGCCATATGACGAAGAAGAGCTGATCGCACTGGTGGCATATGGAAAAGAGCAGCTCCCCGAATATACGAGGCTCCAGCGTATCCAGCGTGACATCCCGGCGAAGCTGATTGTTGCAGGATCGCGACATGGAAACTTCCGGCAGCTCGCACAGAAGCATCTTGAAGCTGAGGGAAAGCGGTGCCAATGCATCAGGTGCCGGGAGATCGGTCGGAGCCCGAACAGGGAAGAGGGTGAGATCCGGACGATTGAGTATGACTGCTGCGGCGGCGTTGAGTTCTTTATCCAGGCAGAGGCAGGAGACTCTCTCATCGGTTTCATCCGCCTCCGGTTCCCGGGAGAGGTCTTCTCACCCGAATGCGAGGGTGCTGCCCTCATCCGTGAACTCCACGTATACGGGAGTATCGTTCCACTCTCATGGGATCCGACTGGCGGTGAGCGGCAGCACAGCTCCTATGGAAAACGTCTTCTCGAAGAGGCGGAGGAGACGGCACGGCGTGGAGGGTTTTCCTCTGTTTGTGTAATGAGCGGTATTGGTGTCCGCCCCTATTACCGTAAACAGGGCTATCTACGGGAAGGTCCATATATGATTAAGAAGCTGTCATGAAACCTGCAACTGTTGAATTTCTCAGAAACCGGTTCTCTGACTATTATTCCGGTACCTTGAAGATGACCGCTCCCCTGCGGGTACCGGAGGCGCTAGACTCCCGGGAGTGGGGTTTCATGTTCTTTGGCACCAGAACTACTCCCGGTATGCGGCGCCACCTCTCGTTTCCATTAAAAGATGAGCTCTTCTCGTACCTCAGGTCGATGACGCCGGCCCATGTCTATTACTCGACAGCGTATTATGAACATCCGGCAGCCCCGACGATGGATGAGAAGGGATGGAGCGGTGCGGATCTCATCTTCGATCTCGATGCCGACCATATTATGCGCGGACCCTATGACCAGATGCTTGCACGGGTGAAAGAGGAGCTCTTCAAGCTGATCGGCATGCTTACCGACGAGTGCGGGATCGATCCCGCAAAGGAACTCTCTCTCGTCTTCTCCGGGGGAAGGGGCTACCACATTCACCTCCAAACGCTTGAGATGCGTTCGTGGAAGAGTGGTGAGCGGCGCGAACTCGCAAACTATGTCTGTGGGACCGGCATCTCCCTCACCACGCATCTCTCCGAT
>NZ_JARVGN010000137.1 GCF_029762515.1 Methanocalculus sp.
CCTGCGAGCGTTTCCTGCCTGACCGTTATGTCGAGGGAACATGCCCCCACTGCGGCAAGCATGCCCGGGGAGACGAATGCGATCAGGGCTGCGGCCGCCATCTCGAGCCGGGCGAGATCCAGGATCCCGTCTGCACCGTCTGTAGCACAAGGGCCGAGATCCGCCAGCAGGAACATTATTTCTTCAAGCTGAGCACCTTCCGCGATTATCTCCTTGATTACTTAAAGGATCTCAAGGGGACTACAAACGCGAAGAACTACGCCATCGGCTGGGTCGAGAACGAGCTCCGTGACTGGTGTATCACACGAACCCTTGAATGGGGTGTGACGTTCCCCGGAAACCGGGAACTGGTCGTCTATGTCTGGGTGGATGCACCTATTGGCTACATCTCCTTCACTGAGGAGTGGGCTGATGCCCACAATGATGACTGGAAGAGATACTGGTGTGGCGAGGGCGAGGTAACGCATTTCATCGGCTCAGACATCATCTACCACCACTGCATCTTCTGGCCAGCCCTCCTCCATGCAGCGGGATATGGAACCCCGGATGCCGTCGTTGCATCGGGAATGCTGAAGGTTGAGGACCAGAAGTTCTCAAAATCCCGTGGCTATGTGGTCTGGGCAAACGAAGACTACCTCGATGTCGGGCTCCCCTCAGACTATCTCCGGTACTATCTCCTCAGCTATACAAGCCATACAAAAGAGCTGAACTTCTCCTGGAAGGCCTACCAGGAACGGGTCAATAATGAGCTTGTGAATACGCTCGGCAACTTCATGTACCGGACGATCTACTTTGCAGAAGCAAAACTCGGCGGCATCCCCGACACCCCGGCAGGCCCGGAGATTCTAGAGGAGATCAGGAAGGCACGGGAGAGTGTCGACTCTGCATTCAGATCATTTGAGTTCAAGCTGGCAGTTGACGGGATCATGGGGCTTGCCGGGTTTGGGAACAACTACATCCAGAAGAACGCACCCTGGAAACTGATGAAGACGGATCGCCAGGCAGCAGAATCTGCAATTGCAGACTGCCTCCAGATCGTCAAGGCACTCGCCCTCATGCTCGAGCCGGTCCTTCCGGATGCAGCGGCGAGATGCTGGGCGATGCTCGGCTACACAACTCCGATTGCCGATCACCACCTGGACGAGTGTGATACCCCGTTGTCAGGTGTCACCTTACAGAAGGCTGAGATGCTCTTTGCCAAACTCGAAGACGAACAGTATGCCGTCCTTGAAAAGACCTTCAATGGGCGTGTAGAAGCAGCAAAGAAGAAACAGGCATTAAAAGAGGAGAGGAAACCAATGGTCTCAATGGATGAATTTGCAAAGATGGATCTGAGGATCGGAAAAGTCCTCTCGGCAGAGCCGATCAAAGGATCAAAGAAACTCTTAAAGATACAGGTGGATATAGGGTCTGAGACCCGCCAGGTGGTATCCGGGATCGCCCCCTTCTATGCACCAGATACACTCACCGGCAGCCTGGTTGTGATGATCGCAAACCTTGAGCCTGCGACGATCTTCGGTGTTGAGAGCAGGGGCATGATCCTGGCAGCAGGCGATGAGGCTGCCCTCCTGATGCCGAACCGCGAGATCGAGCCGGGAACACAGATCCGGTGATCAACCGGAAAGGTACCCTGCACCAGTGAGATGGGATCGGATCCGCTCCTGGTGCAGAAGCCCTCTCGTTTCGATCTCCACCTCCACCCTGATCTCGGTCGGATGGAGCCCTTTCTCATCCCTTTTCTGGATAATTTCATGGATATTGCCCCCGGCACCAGCGATTGTGCCGAGCAGTTTCGCAAGTGATCCCGGCCGGTCATCGACCACCACCGAGATCGTCATCGAACGATCCCGTGCAACCTGTGCCTGGTGGATCACCCGCTGGAAGAGGGGGAGATCGATATTTCCTCCCGATATGACCAGCACGATCCTGCTCTGCTTCGGAAACATCCCTCTCCCCGAGAGGAGGTAGGCGAGCGGCGCTGATCCCGCCCCTTCCACAACGAGATGTTTACGTTCGGCAAGGAGGAGGATTGCCTGAACCATCTCCTCTTCCGAGACGATCCCGATCCGATCAACAAATGCCCGGATCATCCCAAACGGCCGTTCACCGACGATCGGAACCGCAATACCGTCTGCGATCGTCCTGCCGGGAGAAACAAGCTCCCGCTCCTCAAAGGCAAATGCCCGGTATGCGGCATCACAGGCAGCCGCCTGAACGCCGATGATCCGGGCAGGGCTCCCGGCACCCTTGATCGCAGCGGCAATCCCGGCGATTAAGCCCCCGCCGCCGACGGGTACGATCACATACGCAACATCACCGAGTTCCTCGAGGATCTCAGTGCCGATGGTACCTGCACCGGCGATCACATGCTTATCATCATAGGGATGGACAAGAAACGCTCCCCTCTCAGCCAGTACTTGTGCATAGAGGATCGACTCCTGGAGCGTTCGCCCGGCAATGACGATCTCAGCCCCATATCCTCTTGCCGCCTCCTGCTTGGCAACCGACGATCCAACCGGCATCACGATCGTCGCCCGGACACCCGCAATGCCTGCGGCGAGGGCGACCCCCTGCGCATGGTTCCCCGCAGATGCCGCCACCACTCCGGCACTTCCAATACCCTTTCGATTTTTGAGTATCGAGTGGACGGCTCCCCTCACCTTAAACGAACCCGCCTTCTGGAGTGTTTCGAGCTTCAGGTACACCTCGCAGCCGGTCATCGCCGAGAATGTCGGCGAGTAGACAAGCGGTGTCCGGTGAATATGGGGGCGGATCAGATCCGCGGCATCTGCAATATCCTCGGGGGTGAGCATAGAGGCACAATCTACCTCCATGATGAAAAGATGATCGTTCATAAAGAGGTTTCAGGGGAACACAAACTGGTTGAAATGGTTCGGCGGTGATCCCCTGTTCCCGGGGGGAACTGGTTCTGCACCAGATCCGGTAAGAAGAAAGATCGGTAGTTGCCAGAAACCACTCGTTGCCAGTACCCACTATCCTTAGCTATCTCTCCCAAAATGCATGCAGAAGAGGGAGGTATACCGGTCCATATAAAAGGGTGAATGGCACCTGAGCGTAAACTCCCCTCCGAGGCATTCGGAGAAGAGTGCCAGCCACTGGCTCTGGAGCATATGGTACTCTGTTCTCTCCCCCCGTGGTTGCGTGAAGAACGAGATGACCTCGGTCATAAGGAACTGGTCGACACAGGTCCTGGCGAGATCGATTCGCACATCCTGTGAGAGGATCGAATTGATGATACTCCCATAGGACTGGTACACGGCGAGTGCCAGATCCGGGGAGTAGATCTCGGGCCGATCATTGTCAGCATCCATCTCGTAGAGAATGAAGTGGTCTATCCGTGGCCTGAGCCGGGAGAGGTGCAGCCTCTTCTCCTCATAGGGCATGTGGTGATAGGCAAGGGAACTTGTTGCGAGATCGAAATGCCGGTATATCCTGCCGGTACAATCCTGAATGCGGCAGTTTTCTTTGCTGATATGCACGCCGGGAAACGCTTCTGCTACCGTCTTCGCGGCAAGCTCCACCATGGCAGCCGATGAATCGATCAGAAAGATCTCATCGATCTCACCAATCCTGCCACATTCACGGAGTTTTTGAAGCAATGCCACGGTAAGGCTCCCATCTCCGCACCCGAGATCCATCATCGAGAACGGCTTTTGGAAATATGGCAGGCTGTCGGCACATTCGGTTACATAGATCTCTCGTGCAGCCTGCATCACAGGGTTTTTCGCAAAGAGCAGGAAGGCTTTGGGATCGAAGAACACCACATACGGCATTGCGAGTGTTTGATCATGCCGCTCTAAAAAACCGACGAGCTGGGATGCCGAGAATGGCCGATCCCCCTCCAGCCGGGCAGCCTCGGAAAGCCACCCGAACCCGGAATCAACAGATCCCTGTGCCATCAGGAGGGTGCCGATATAGTAGCAGAAGACCGGGAGGAGGTTTGGGCGGATCTGACCTGAGAGGATCTCCGGAACGGAGCCGGGAGTTCTGCCATCTTCGAGGATCTGATCGGCCAGATGTGACCACAGAGCTGATTCCTGAGGAGATAAGAAGAGCATCTCTTCATTTTGTTGCTCCCAAAGGGTGATGAAGATTTGTATCCGGTTGTATTCTGCTATTTATATCGGCAGTCTGACCGTCTTTATGTGTAGTGCATCTGCCCCGCTGTTAAGGCTGGGCGGGTAGTTTTATCCACTTTCTTTACAGTTTTCTCTCATCAGCTCTCAGTCACTCTCTTCAATTTTACATACATGCACTGGAATCATAATTGATATGCATTGAACAATCCATCCGGCATAGAAAATCCACTGCTGTTCTGGCAATAGGGAACATTTATTCTCCATTGAGTCGAATACCTCGATAGAGAGGCTTCAAGTATTGGAGAGGTTTTGTCATGCTGATAAAGTTTGAGATCTACAATGATGGGCAGTTCTGGTGTGCCCGGGGCATCGGTGTTGATATCTTTACACAGGGGAGGACGCTTGACGAACTGATGGAGAATATCCAGGAAGCAGTCGGACTTCATTACGAAGATTCAATCGATGCCGGAGAAGAGATCACTATTGTTTCACTGACTGAATTCCAGGTTGGTTCCGTTGCCAAAATAACCGGTTGTTAGCGGTCATAATCTCCTGAAGGTGCTATCGTCTCTCGGATATGTGATTCTGGGTTAGCAGAATCAGCCATTTTTACTTTCGCCCTCCGCTCAAGACTATTATAACGCGATCTGACAGAATACTTCATAATCAGTGCTTTGTATTCCATTCCTGCATCTTGGAATGGAAATGTTGCCTTTGCTACTGATGAATGGTTCAGCAGGAGACCAGTGGAGTGTGAACAACATCTCAGATTCAGATCACCCTTACAAACGCCTCTTCAGCCATAAGGAGATGATGGCAGATTTTATTTCGGGCTTCCTTCATCCCGAATTTGCCTCTGCCTGCGACTTTGAGACATTGAAGCGGTGCAATGGCAGTTATGTGACCGATGACCTCAGGGAGCGTGAAGATGACCTCATATGGAGTGTCCGGTATGGTGACCGGACACTGGTCATCTACCTCTTAATTGAATTCCAGTCAGCACCTGACCCGACGATGCCGGTTCGGATCATGTCGTATATGGCACTCCTCTGGCAGGATCTGATCAGAACCGGCCAGGTCTCATCCAGGGAATCATTGCCCGGCATCATTCCCGTTGTGCTCTACAATGGTGAGATCCCATGGACAGTGCCTGATGATATCGGGGCAAGCATCCTGATGCCGGATC
>NZ_JARVGN010000138.1 GCF_029762515.1 Methanocalculus sp.
GGGGGGGATTGTAGGAGGGTATGATTATTCCGATCGTTTTGGGGAGTCAATTGATTCGTTGTCAGGGCTATCAGATGGATAAAAGAAGAAAAGCTCATCATAGATTATCAACACTACTCTATTAATGAACAAGTGTTCATTCTGAATAAAAGAGTGAATAAAGAAGGGTATTCAGGAGATATGATGACAACCAACGAACAGGATCAGCTTATCGAAAAGGCAGTTTCAGCCTGCCATGGAAATACGTTTTTATACAAATATATCTCTGCAAATGACGCCGGTCGCACTGGTGCACATCAGAGTGGATTTTATATACCAAACTCATGCTGGCCGCTCATATTTGAAAACCCTGGCATAAATGGAGTAAATAAAGATCGAATTGTCACAATCACCTGGAATGATGATTTCGAAACAGAAAGTCGGTTCATATGGTATGGGAAAGGAACAAGGAGTGAATACAGACTAACCCGATTTGGAAGGGATTTCCCTTTTCTTTCTGATGCATATATCGGATCCCTTCTGGTCATCTCTTGTGACAGAAATGATAATAGCTACCGGGGGTTTGTGATAGATTCGGATGAAGGAATTGAACGTTTTCAGACTGAATTTAATATCTCTCCTATTGTTTCATGTGGTCTTATCAGGCGGGATCAGGGATATTTGTCTCCGTTGGAATCTGATTCGATATCATCAATGTTTGAATCATTTATTAAATCAGTTCCCGCCGATGTTTTTCCGGCAACACAGGTTATTTCCTTGGCAGCACGGGAAATCTGTGGCAGATTAGGTCAGCCATCCGATCCTGACGGACGTATCGTACGGTGGCTTGATACGGAGTATTCACTCTTCAAATACATTGAAGGTATCAGATATGCTGATACTCTCGACAACGGATTTGGTTCTCTGGATGAGCTTATCGAATTCGCCAATTCAATCCTTAACAGGAGGAAGAGCAGGGCAGGCCGCTCTCTTGAACATCATCTGGGAGCAATGTTCGATTACTGCAAACTGCCATATATATCAAATCCAATTATTGAAGGAAGGAAAAAACCCGATTTTATTTTTCCAGGCGATGTTCAATATAATGATGCATCCTATCCAAAAGATCAGCTTGTATTTCTTGCTGCTAAGACCACCTGTAAAGATCGATGGCGACAGATTCTGACTGAAGCCGATCGGATTGACAAAAAATACCTATTCACCCTTCAACAGGGAATCTCCGCGAATCAGTTACATGAAATGATGGATGTAAATGTTCATCTGGTAATTCCGAAAAGCAATATATCTGCGTTTCCAGACGCCTATCATGACAAACTGCTTACTTTGAAGGACTTTATCTCCATCACCAGGAAGACAATAAGAGTATCATGACTGATGTTTTGACAAAAGACCAAAGAAAACTGAATATGTCAAGAAACAGAGGTAAGAACACCTCTCCGGAAATCCTTTTTCGAAAAAAACTCTGTGCCCGGGGGTTCAGGGGGTACCGGATTCATACATCACTTCCCGGAAAACCTGATATTGTTTTTATCAGACAGAAACTTGCCATCTTTATTGACGGATGTTTCTGGCATAAATGCCCGTTACATTTCAAGGAACCAGAAACCAGGAAAGACTTCTGGATGAATAAAATCAATTCAAATGTGGAACGGGATAAAATGGTTAACGGGGAACTGGAAAAGATTGGATATACTGTTATTCGAATCTGGGAGCATGAGATAAAGCAGGATTCAGACAAAGCGTTGGAACGTGTTGCCTCCTGTTTAAACAAATAATATTATGGTACTTTATAGATCTAAGCAGGGAGTGGTATGCCCCTTGGTCGTTTCTGAAGTGTAAAAACAACCTGTCTGGCAAGAACCTCAACCAAAGGCACTGCAACTGAGTTTCCGAACTGTTTATAGGCCTGGGTATCTGAAACAGGAATTATAAAACTCTCCGGATATCCCTGTAACCGTGCACACTCGCGAGGAGTGAGCCGTCTGGGATTCATACCCTTCTGGGGTATAAGAATCTCACTGCCATCTTTATAGTAACGTGCTGAAAGTGTGCGTGAATAGCTGTTCAGATCGGTCAGGCCAAATCCAAACCCATTTCCTTTTCTTCGGTGTTTCTCGGCATAATCCTGAAGGTATTCCCATAGATGATCGCTCAGGGTGTATTTTTCATCAGGATTGGGATCAAGAATATCCATTAATCTGGGTTTTCTATTGGTTATTTCCGGAAAAGTAAACCCAATATTTTTATCTCTGAAACCAACCATGAAGATCCTCGCACGGTTTTGAGGGAGTATATTATTAGCATTAATCACTTTGTAAAAAAATGAATATCCTATATCTTCAAGTGCGGATCTGATAATTGCAAATGTTCTTCCCTTATCATGTGACTCAAGGTTTTTAACATTCTCAAGAAAGAAGGCATCTGGCTTTTTTACTTCCAGAATTCGAATAATCTCATAAAAAAGGGTTCCCTGCGTCATATCTGCAAACCCGTGGGGTCTGTTCAGGCTGTTTTTCTTGGAAACGCCTGCGATAGAAAATGGCTGGCAGGGGAAGCCTGCACAGAGAATATTAAAATCCGGAATTGATGTTGCATCCAGCTTACGAATATCCCCCTTTGGTTCCTCTCCAAAATTCGCCTCATACGTTTGTTGTGCAAACTTATCCCACTCGGAAGAGAAGATACATTCTGCTCCGGCACGCTCAAAACCAAGTCGGATCCCACCAATCCCTGCGAATAAATCAATGAAGGTCAGCTTGTTTTCTGTTTTTCTTCTTATATATCCGGGCATGAGATCCTTTGACTCCTTTATGTTCTAAACTTGTAATCCTGTCTATATAATTGTCTCATCCTAGGGCGTGAAAGTGTTTATGATTATGTGTTTTTGAAATAATCAATTAACACATTACGATGATAGATCCTCAAGATACAACTCAATGGCTTCTCGTGCCATCGTTATGGCCTCCTCAATGGTCTCCCCGAAGGTGACACAGCCGGGAAGCATTGGCACGGTGACGGTATACCCGCCTTCCGGCTCTCTTCGGAGGATGATACGGTAATTCAGGCTTCTCATCATAACGCACCCTGATCGTGATAGTACATTACCTGATGATGTATAATGGGGCCTCCTCTCTGTTTCGTATGGGTTTTAATAGGGGTCGAGTCAATCATTTGATACTTGATGTGTTTGGGCATGAGCGTTTTCAAATATTGGGGAACTAATCACTCAGGTGCAGGTGTTCGATGGAGAACTGTGCCGTGATAGACGCAGAGGAATCGATAACGGAGAGACTTTTCATGGGAGTGAATATACGTGGGCGGCAATCCAGGGGAATTATAAATGGATGACAAAGAATTGGCGTCTTTAATTGCAAAAGGGGAATCCTTGGAGCTGGAATTCAAGTCGGATTCACGACGTGGTTTTTCAGATAAGGAGATTTACGATGAGATTGTTGCCATGGCGAACACAAATGGAGGAATCCTCCTCATCGGAGTTGAAGATGATGGAGTCATTTCTGGCTGCCGTCCACGCAATGGTTCAGTAACTGATGTCAATAGGCTGAAATCTGCAATATTCAATAATACTGTCCCCAGTATCAATACGAGAGTCTCTGTTGTTTATGATCCCAAAGGAGATGTTCTCGTGATCCAGGTGGATCCATATCCGGAGATCTGTTCAACCGCATCTGGAAAAACGCTGAGACGAGTGATTGGTTCGGATGGAAAACCTGCTACTGTTCCCTATTATGCACGGGATCAGGTTTCCAGACGGGTTGATCTTGGACATCTGGATTTCTCATCACTTCCCGTAGATGGTGCAACTATTGATGATCTCGATCCCCTTGAGTTTGAACGGGTTCGTCAGGCTATTACCAATCTCAGGGGTGACAGAACACTCCTTGAACTCCCAAACGAAGAGCTTGCAAAAGCCCTTCGCCTTGTTGAAACCCGTAATGGGACGCTTGTACCAAATGTTGCCGGAATCCTTCTCCTTGGACACCTTTCCTCTATCCAGCGGTTTTTGCCAACACATACAGTGCACTTTCAGGTTCTTGACATTCAGGGGGATGTCAGGGTAAATGATGCATTTTATGAACCGATTGTAAAAATTATCGAGGAGATCGAGTCCCGGTTCAAGGCACGGAACGAAGAGCGGGAAAAGATTGTCGGACTCCTTCGCTATCCGATACCTGATTATTCACCAGTTGGATTCCGTGAAGCGGTTAATAATGCTCTCCTACACCGGGATTACAGCCGGATGGAGAGTGTCTATATCCAGTGGCACCACGATCATATCCTGATAACAAATCCCGGCGGTTTTCCTGAGGGGATAACCTCGGAGAATATCCTTGTTCATGAACCAAAACCCAGGAATATCCGGCTTGCAGAGGCATTCAAGAGAATCGGGATAATTGAGCAGACCGGACGTGGGGTTGACAAGATATACATGGAGCAGGTCAGGTATGGAAGACCACCTCCGGATTATTCCAGAAGCGACAGTTTAGCTGTGCGGGTTGAGATATCGGGTGGAGAATCTTCACTGGACTTTGCTGCCTTTATCTATGAAGAGAAGCGAGATGGAAAGGTTTTCTCATTGGATGAACTCCTAATTTTAAACACATTATATTATGACCGGCCAATTGATGAATCAACTGCCGGGAGTATTATTCAGAAGGGAACCACTCAAGGCCGCAGGGTACTTGAACAACTTCATGAACGTGGACTTGTGGAGGTACTTCGTAAGCGGAGTGGAAACGTGTACCACCTATCAGCAGCACTCAACAAGCGACTTCATGCAAAATCAGAGTATCTGCGTTCAAAAGATATTGACAAGAATCAACAGGAGAAGATGATCATTGCGTATGTAGAGGAGCATGGGAAGATTACCCGTTCAGATGCGATGGACTTACTCGATCTGAATGGATATCAGGCAACCCGCGTTCTTAAACGCATATCTGAGGAAAATCCGCGTTTTAAAAAGGTGGGTGAGACGAAAGGCACGTATTACATATGGGAAAATGTATGATGGCCTTATTGTTGATGACTGTTTATTTGTGCAATGTATGAAATATATCTGCGCGCACATAAGTTCACTTGTGATTTATCTGCGCGCACATAAATCCGCACATATATTCTATGTGATGAAAAAATCATGTGAATAATGTGTGGATAAAAAAACCTAAATATCCTCACGAATGCAAAAATCTCACCATAGGATATCTTTTTAAAATAACCTCGTCT
>NZ_JARVGN010000139.1 GCF_029762515.1 Methanocalculus sp.
GGATTATCTCCGGGCCGGACACCTCGAACAGGTGCTGATGCCGGGGGGTGATGCCGCTACCGCACATCCCGAACGGATGCTCTATGGCATCCTCCCCCGGCCCGAGGTACTGGATCTCCTTGCCGGGCGGGGATGGAATGATATCGCCTCTTCGGCACTTGCACATCAGGTTGAAAGAAGGTTCAACACCATACCAACAACGAGTACCGGCAGGGTGCTTGATGCCGCATCTGCCCTCCTTGGCATCTGTTCTGAAAGGACCTATGATGGCGAGCCCGCGATGCGGCTTGAGGCAGTGGCTGCATCGGGAAGACCCGCAGAATGGGAGCTTCTTATCTCTGAAGAGAACGGCCGGCAGGTGCTTTCGACTTCCCGCCTGATGGAAGAGGCATTTCTGCGGTATCTTCCCCTGAAAGAGGAGAGCCACGAGATACAGAGGCGTGCTGTTGCGGATATCGCCGCATCCTTCCAGTTCAATCTCGCCCGCGGTATTGCCCGGATGGCAGTGTCGGTTGCCGGAGAGCACGGTATCGGAAAGGCTGCCCTCTCAGGAGGCGTCTGCTACAACCATATGATCAGATCCACCATCTGTGAAGAACTCAGGAGAGCCGGAATCGAGCCGGTCATCAATACCGAGTACCCGCTCGGTGATGGCTGCATCTCATATGGGCAGGCGATCATCGCCGGAAGCAGGTGAATTTCGGATGGAGGCACGGGAGTTTGAGTATCCCGAACGGGAATTTGGATCCCCGCCTGAGGATCCTGATGAGATCGCCCGTGTTGAACTGAAGATCTCAAACGTCATCCAGCTCTTCAATACCCTTGACCCAGCGCCCTTCTATGAAAAAGAACTTGATCCTGATGCTGAAGAGTATATCTATGCCTCTTTTGAAGAGATCCCCTTTGATCAGAAGGCCCGGATAACCGTATACCTGCCGCTCCCCCTCATCTCCCATGAGGTGACAGAGAATATCAGAATGGGAGTTGCCAACCACTTCCTCTATCTTGGATCACTGGCAGGGCACGCCCTCTCGGTCCAATGGAGGCGTGAACGGCTGAACCTGGCAATCGGGATCGTCTTCCTCTTCTTCTGCCTGACAATCAGCCAGCATGCATCAGATATCTTCGAACAGGGATCTCTTGCCGGGCTGATCGCCGAGTCCCTGATCATCATCGGGTGGGTCGCCCTCTGGAAACCGGTCCAGTTCTTCCTCTATGATCTCTGGCCTATCCGGAAGCGGAGACGGCTTTGTGAAAAGATAGCGGCATCAGATCTTGAGGTGAAACCGAATCCTTCCCATCTCTGATGGTTTCATTCTTCAAACGAAGAAAATAGCGGGCCTGCAACAGCAGCGTTAGCACTCCGGGGTAGATACAACTGAATGAAAACCTGTTCCTGCCTTCTTCAGTGGCGGGATTGTCTGGGTAAAAAAAAGAAATTTAGCCGAAGAGGGCTCCAAGACCGGCCATGCCGGACTCTTCTTCCTCTTCCTTCTTTGACTCTTCTTCCTCAGGCGCCTCTTCAGCAGCGGCTGCTGCTACAGGTGCTGCGGCTGCTGCGACAGCAACGGGTGCTGCAGCGGCCTTGCTGATGGCATCTTCGATGTCAACGCCGTCAAGGGCGGCAATGAGCGCCTTTACACGGGATTCGTCTGTAGCGATACCTGCGGCAGAGAGAACTGCCTTGACGGATTCTTCTTCAACTGCTTTGTCAGCAGAGTGCAGTAAGAGAGCAGCGTATATGTACTCCATAATTCAGTCACCTTATTCAACTAATACTTTGATTGTGTTCATCTGTCTGTATGCCTTTGCGATGATGCCATCAATGACATCCTTCTCGTAGATAGCGGCCTCTATACCAAGGCTGCGAGCCTCACGGAATGCCTTTGCAAGGATCGTCTCCATCGTGAATGCAGTCGGATAGGCTGCATTGACCGAGAGGTTGAACGCCTGCTGAACGGCAAGAACGAGCTTGTTATAGTATTCAGTCTCGTCAATACCAAGTACATCCGGAAGATACAGCTCATCCTGGTAGAGTGCGACGAAAAGAGATAAACCGACATCCATCGGCTTAACGTCAAGTTTCGAGAGGACACCGGCTTTCTTCCGGTCAATGACCTCGCCAGCCTTTACGACAGTCTTCGTCTCGCGGATCTTCACCTTGCCGCCATCGATGGTGGCCGGGATACCCGCCTGCTGAAGTTCACTGACGATAGGGCCTGGCTTGAAGCTTGTTGCTCCCTTTTGAACAACGATGTCCTCAGGTGCGATCTCACCAGCTTTGGCAGCCCGCTTTGTCTTCGTCTGTTCAAGGGACTTGAACAGTCTGAAGGGGTTGTCGTTTGTGAAGATCAGTGCCGAGTGTCCGGTGATATGCTCTTTGAGATCGTCATATGCTCCGCCAAGATCAGAGAATGCATGCTCTATGAGCGTGTTTCTCATCACCTTGATGATGGCTCTCTCTTTGAGGTTCCGCCGGATCTGCTGGAACTGTGATGCAGGGATACCAAATGTATCGATGATGCCGATTAAGGCATACTCCTGCACATTCTTCTTGACTTCTTCAACCTCATCCTGCTTCCACTGAGGCAGGTGGCGTGTGTATACTGCCATTTAGATCAACCTCACTGCCGGCCCCATGGTCGTTTTGACAAAGACCGAGCGGAGGTTCTGTGAGCCCTGCTCGAGATCTGCTTCGACTCTTTTCAGGACTGTGTTGATATTCTCTGCGATCTGTTCAGGAGTCATCTCTGTCGTCCCGATCTTCGCAGAAAAAGTCAGCTTATCCTTCGTACGGATCCTGATGGAGCCGCGCAGACGCTCTACAATAGGTCTGATGTCCTGTCCCGGGGGGATGGGCATTGGCATCTTGCCGCGTGGACCGAGCCTTGGGCCCAGCCATCGGCCTACGAGTGGCATAACAGCGGTCTCAGCAAGGAAAAAGTCATAATCGCATGCAACCTGTCTGGCTTCACGCGGGGCACCTCCCAGGCGTTCGATCTCTTCAGGGCCGATGATAATATCGGCACCTGCCTCTTTTGCCTGAGTGGTTATGTCTCCTTTGCCCAGAACCGCGATCCTTTTGGTGCCTGCACTCTCTGGCAGAAGAATCGTCGCATCAATACGGTTTTTCGGCTGCGCCATGTCGATGTTCTTCAGGTTGATTGTGATATCCACACTCTCCCGGAACTTCCTCTCTGGCGCCTGCTCGATTGCCGTGGATACGGCCTTCTGAATCTGGGTTAACTCAACCATTAAATGATGCCTCCATAGTTCTCGACCGCAATAATCACGATCTCCTATGGTTGTCTCTATGTCTATGCATTTAGCTGATCATCGAACTGGCCCGCATTGACCGCGGCAATAGCATCCTGTGCCTTCATGCCTTCGATCGTCACTCCAACGGAGCGGCAGGTGCCTATGACTTCCTTGACCGCATTTCTGAGGTCATAGGAGAGCATCGACTCCTGTTTCATGCGAGCGATCCGAATGATCGCTTCAAGCGGCAGATTACCAACCGGCTGGGCATTTGGGCTTGATGCCCCCTTCCCAACACCAACTTCTTTCATGATCAATGCCGTCGTCGGTGGGATACCCACCGAGATGGTGAAGTTCTTCTTATCGTCGACCTCCACCGTGACTGGCACAGTCATTCCATTGAATTCCGCTGTCTTCTGATTGATTTCATCGACAACGGCCTTCACGTTGATGCCGAGAGGGCCCAGCGCCGGGCCCAATGGCGGGCCTGCGGTCGCTCTACCGCCGGGTACCAGTACCTCGACAGTTTCTGCCATAGTATCACCATGCCGGCAACCCCTTAATGGGATTGTCAGCTGTGGTTCATATATGTCAACGGCAGATCTGATAAATATGATGGGGATGGCTCACTGAAAAAGAGGGGGATTGGAGGTGATCAGATTATCTCTTACTCTTCGTTCTTCCGTTCGATGACCCTGACATGGTCGCCCCGGACGGTGATTGGGATTGGAACGATACTCTCATACAGCTCAACAGTGATCTCTTCCTTTCCGAGATCGATCCGCTTGACAACTGCTTTCTCTCCTTTGAAGGGACCAGCGATCAGTTCGACGATGGTTCCCTCATCAATACCTGAGACAACAGGTTTTGGTTCAAGGTAATGCAGAATATCTTCAAGCTTCGTCTCGCCCGGCACAAGTGCCCGTGCACTGGGGATGCTCTCGAGGAGTTCCTGGATCCGGCCGCGTCCTTCCGGCGACTCAAGGATCACATATCCTTTCAGCTCCTCCGGCACAATCACTGAAGAGACCCTGATATCAACATCATTCCGCTCAACAGTACGGAAGATGGAATCTGCAACCGCGCGTTCCTGCTTTGAGGTCGTCTTAATTGCGTAGTAGTGGTTTACTGCTTCAGTCATTTTGATCAGTTCTAGAACACGAGCATGATCTGGTAGATGATAAATCCAACAAGACCGATTATACAAATTCCGATGCCTGCAACGAGGCCGATTTTGCCGAACTCTTCACGGGTGGGTGTCCGTGCCAGTTTCAGTACACGGATATATTTCCTGAAGAGTTCTTCATTCAGATTAAGACCTTTCAGGTCAGGTTTCTTGAGTTCCGGGATATTCATGGTGATCACTTAAGGAAATCTATATCGTATTGCTTCTGGAGCCGCTGTCCGTGAGGAACATCCGGCTTTCCATATATCTGGGGGGACTGAACCCCGGTGACGATAAGCATCGTTCTCATACGGTTCTGCATGCCCGGATCTATCTGGGCACCCCAGATGATCCGTGCGTCGGGATCGATCCGCTCGTATATCTCCTGAACCACGCCTTCGGCTTCCGACATAGTCATATCGGGGCCTCCGACTACGTTCACGAGTGCGGCGGTTGCACCCGAGATATCCACATCAAGGAGTGGCGAGCGGAGGGCTTTCTTCACTGAATCGCTTGCCTTGTCTTCGGAATCAGATTCACCCATTCCGATCATCGCGATGCCGCCCTGTTCCATGACAGATCTGACATCTGCAAAGTCGAGGTTCACAAGACCGGGAAGCGTGATCAGTTCGGTGATTCCTTTCACGGCCTTCATCAGCACTTCATCTGCCACCTTGAATGCGGTGGAGAGCGGGAGCCGTGGGACAACCTCAAGGAGACGGTCGTTTGGTACGACGATGACGGTATCTGCAACCTCACGGAGGTGTTCGAGACCCGCCTCGGCATT
>NZ_JARVGN010000013.1 GCF_029762515.1 Methanocalculus sp.
ATTGAGGATGTCACCGAACTGGATAGTGAGATCCATTCAGCCCGTGAATTGAGAGATCTGGCCCTCAGGGAGGTGAAGGAGCGAAAGCGGGCAGAAAGCGAGCTCAGGAAGAGCGAGAGGAGCTATCATGCCATATATGATCAGTCTCCGATTGGAATTGAGCTTTATACAGCAGAGGGGAGACTCTCTCATGCCAATCCCGCCTGCCTGAATCTCTTTGGGATCGAGACCGTTGATGAAATCCAGGGTTTTTCTCTCTTTGATGACCCGAATGTCGGAGAAGAGGATAAAGAGCGGCTTCGTGCAGGAGAATCCGTTCGGTACCAGGTTCTTTTTGATTTTGAGAAGGTCAAAGCCAACAGCCTCTATAGAACCAGCCGGAGTGGAACAATCTGGCTGGATGTGCTGATCACCCCGATGCAGGATCCAGAGGAGGGCATAACAGGATACCTTGTCCAGATTATGGACATCAGCGAGCGAAAGGATGCTGAAGAGGCACTTGAGCTGAGCAGGAACCGGTACCGCTCCCTGGTTGCAAATGTTCCCGGTGTCATCTACCGGTGCCTGCCTGATGAAGACTGGACAATGATCTACATGAATAGCCGGATCGAGGAGATCAGCGGGCATCCATACACCGACTTCATCAGAAATTCCGTCCGGACATACGAGAGTATCATCCATCCCGATGACAGGAGAGATGTCCGGGAATCGATTAACAGATCACTCTCTGCCAGAGAGCCATGGGATATCCAGTATCGGATCATCCACAGGGACGGGGGCATGCGATGGGTGCAGGAGCGGGGGCGGATTTTTTCTCAGGATAGCGGGATCACGTATCTTGATGGGTTTATTTTTGATATCACCAGCCGGAAGCAGGCAGAGGATGCACTTGAGATCGTGAACAGAAAGCTCCAGCTCCTCTCAGGGATCACCCGCCACGATATCCTGAACCAGATTATGGTCCAGAAAGGTTTCCTCTCCTTTGCTGAAAAAGAGGCAGATGGTGATGAAAAGCTGCTTTCCATGTTGGAGAAGATCCATTGGGCTTCAGATATGATCCAGCGCCAGATTGAGTTTACCCGGATATATGAGAATCTTGGTGCTGAAAAGCCGGCCTGGCTGGATATTAAGGAGATGATCGGGGAGATCGGAGGGGATCAGATCCCGATCCGGCAGAGCTGTGGCAGGTATGAGGTGCTTGCTGATCCGATGATCGAGAAGGTCTTCTCGAACCTGATGGAGAATACCATCCGCTATGCAGAGGGGGCAACCGGGGTAAAAATCCAGTGTGAGGAGCAGGATGATCTGCTGGTGATCACCTGGGAAGATGACGGACCCGGAATCCCGGATGAAAAGAAGGAGAAGATCTTTCGAAGGGGCTATGGCAAAAATACCGGTTTAGGGCTCTTCTTCTCACGTGAGATCCTCTCAATAACCGGCATCTCCATCACCGAGAACGGAGTCTTTGGAGAGGGGGCGAGATTTGAGATCAGGGTGCCGGATGGCATCTGGCGGAGAATAAAAGATGAGACGGGAACAGAGGATCAGGATCAGCCTGAAAGCTGATCATGCCGCCTCATAAACTTCCGAATCGACTCGGATTCCAGCACCCCCTGATCGAGGAGGGTGACGATCTGATCAATTGCCTTCACCTGCTTGATGATCTTCTCCGCAGACTCCCCTCCTTCAAGATCGGCTAATGCCATGATCACTGTGAGCGGGTTTCTGATCTGGTCATTCAGAACCGAGAACTGCACCATATTATCCTCGATCTGGGCATATGCCTTCTTCCATGCCTCCTCAGCCTCCTTTCTCTGCGTAATATCCTGAAACGCTCCATGCACCCCGATGATCCTGCCGTATTCGTTCATAATCGCTTCTCCGGTGGCTCGCACCCATCTCCGCTCTCCAGATGCGGTGATGATCTCCATCTCCTCATCATAGGGACTGCCATTTCGGACGCAATCGCCAAAGACACGTGTTATCTTCTCTTTCCACTCGGGGGCATAGAAGCTGATCCCCTCTTCAATGGAGGGTGAGTAACCCGGCTCCATGCCATGAATCCTCGCCACCTCATCAGACCAGATCACCCTGTTTTCATTGAGATTGACACTCCATCCACCAAAATGCGCCATCCGCCCGGCTGTACTGAGCAGGGCCTCGCTCTCCCGCAGGGCCATCTCCGCCTTTTTGCGTTCGGTGATATCAATAGACGTAGCAAGGATGCGTTTCACCCCACTGATGACCACCGACGACAAACGAACCTGCTCCCAGAAGAATTCTCCACTCACAGAACGGTTAAGCCATTCAAATTCCTGCGGCCCTTCGGATGCGGCCTTCCGGATATATTTCAATGCATCTTCGAAAGAGTAGGGTGAGTCCAGCCAGAAGTCATGTGCTTTTAGTTCTTCAACTGAAGAGCAACCATAACTTTCACAGGCTTTGGGATTCGCATCTATGATCTCGCCGGTATCCCTGTCATGGATAATGATAGAAACGGGGGAGCCCATAAAGAGTGTTTTGAACCGTTTTTCACTCTCACGCAGGGCCTCGACAGCGTCTTTCATTGTGGTGACATTGACAACAAGCCCTACCACCTTCAGGGGAGCGCCTTCCTTATTACGCTCTGTTACCGCTCCGATATCACGGAACCAGAGGTATTCACCCTCGCTGCTCTGGATTCGATATTCGACCTCATATCGTTCTGCTCTCCCCTCCAGGTGATCCCGCATCGCCTCCATCGCCATCTCATGGTCGTCAGGATGCAGGAGTCCTGTGAAGTCGGTATAATGGGAGAACTGATCCGGAGAATAGCCGAGCATCTCTGCTTTCCGTGGGCTGAACGCGACCTCTCCTGTAAGGCAGTCCATCTCCCACCAGGCGATACCACCCGCCTCCATAGCAAGCTCAAGCCGTGCCTGGTTCTGCTCAAGCTCAAGGCGGGCAGTCTTCTCCTCGGTGATATCACGGCAGCCGCCATAGATACGGCTCCTGCCGGTTTCATCATGGATACACCGGGTTTCCGCAGAGAGCCACCTGATGTTACCATCCTTTCTGATGATCCTGAGATCGCATTCCGAGGACTCGCCTTCAGGAAGTGAGAGGATCGAATCTTCAAAGATCTGCCAGTCATCAGGATGGATCATGAAGCCCCAGCACCCTTCAGCAATCACCTCGTCGATCCCATACCCGGTGATCTGCTCAGTAGCACCTGCCATCCAGTCTATCTGGTAGTCACCTCCATCTTCCTTCAGACATGAATAGGCAAAATCCGTGATGATGGTGGATACATACCGGTACCGCTCTTCACTCTTCTTCAGTGCATCTTCGGATCTCTTTCGATCAGTGATATCGATGAATGATCCCATCATGGCGACAGCGGTGCCGGAGGCATCATGAACGATGCCCGCCTGAAGCTGGATGGGAACTGAGGTTCCATTCTCCACAATACCCTCCATCTCTCCGCTATAGTACCCATGCCGCTGGATCATATCAACCACCTGCGCCGCAGCCTCCTCAGATCGCCAGAATGAGACAACATGCCGTCCAATAACCTCATCAGGAGTATCATATCCCCATATCGCAAGGAAGGCAGGATTGACATAGGTGAGAATACCAGAGAGATCAGCAATGGCAACACCATTGATCGAAGATTCGATGGCAGCATTCTTCAGGATGAGTGATTCTTCTGCCCGGTTCCGCTCAATGATCCCGCCGATCATCTCTGCCATGTACTGGCATCGCCTCTTCCCAAGTTCAATAATAAAATCGGGGCGTGGCTTATAGGCATTTGCCTTCTTATGAAGCTCATCAAAGCTGACTTTATACTTCCCGGCAAGCATACGCAGGGTGGCATCATCCTTTGGCGGATTCCCGTACCCGATGTTGACCGCACCAATCACCTCTCCCCCTGCAAAGATCGGGACTGCATAAAGCCTGATCCCTCCGACACATTCGATATCAGTCGGCACTCTGGATTCCATTGCGGTTTTTGCAGATTCATTCCAGCAGTTTTCATGGCAGAGCCATCTCCCTGAGGAGAGCGCCTGCTCTGCATCCTCTACCCCGCAGAGCCTGAAAGCCGCTTCATCGAGGAACCGGCACCAGGATGACTTAAAGACGCCGTATGCATAGTCGCCGTTTGATTCATAGACGGCGAGCGAAGTATCAAGAAGGAGCATAACATCCGTAGCCATCCGGGCGAGATGATCTACCCCGATGCCATCAAGGATGATGCGGCTCGTGTTGAGGAGGGTCACATCCCCATAAACCGGTGGCGATTCACCGGTGGAGGCTTCGGCTGGCGGGAGCTCTTTTTCCACGATCCAGTCGAACTGACGTAGCTTCTCCTCTGCTTCTTTCTGTTCGGTGATATCCCGCCCGGTTCCAACGAGTGCGATGATCTGCCCCTGATCGTCCTGCCACGCCTTCGCCGTCCACGCAATCCAACGCCATCCATATCGTGTTTCTGCCCGCTCTTCATATGAGGTTTCATAAGGAGGTTCAAAGAGCCGGGAAACCGCCGCCGCAACCACTTCCTGATCATCAGGGTGGACAAGCGGCATGTAGTGAGTGCCAAGAATCTCAGCCTCGGTTTTGTCGAAGAGACGGCAGTATGCAGGGTTAGCATAGAGGATTTTTCCCTCATTATCGGTCTTTACAACCAGATCCTGCTGGTTCTCAACAAGCAGCCGGTACTTCTCTTCGCTCTCCTGGAGAGCAGCCTCAGCACGCTGCCGGAAGATCAGCTCGCCCATCAGATTCCCAAGTGTCACCAGTGCAGAGACATCATCGTCCAGGTAATCATCCTCCTTATTGGCAACAGCAATGATAGCGACGATCCGGGAACCATGCTGGATTGGAACACCCAGGTACCGGGAGATCGGAAGATGCCCTTCCGGCAATCCATGTTTTGCAGGATGAGGAGCTGCATAGTCATTGATGATGGTAGGATTGCGGGTCCTGACACACTCACCCCAGACACCGGCAGATTCAATTGGATACTGAATTGGCGTACCTCCGACACGACAACCCTCCATCACATCATGTGACCATGCATGCACCGTCATGACCGATTCATCTTCATTCATGAGCCCGATGAAGGCATAGCCGCTATCGGTCATCCGAAGGCTGGCATTGAGGGCAGAATCCATCAGCTCCCCTTCTGTCGAACCTGCTATCCTGTGGAGTGCAAGGAGCGCCTCTGTCCGCCCGATATGAAGGAGGATCTGCTCTTCTGCCTGCTTTTGTTCCAATGCAGATCCGATCAATTCAGAGGAGAGTTTAAGAAGATGAACATCCTTCTCGGTCCAGTCTTTCGTTCCTCCAACATTATCAAACCCGATAAAACCGGCTAATCCGGATCGAATGTGAAGGGGTAGGACGATCAATGATTCTATCCCCTGCAGCTCCAATATCGCCCTCTCGGCTGCTGCTTCAGGAGGAAGATAATCAAGGGATTGAAGATGGATGCTCTCACCCATTCTCAGCTGTTCCATCCACCAGGGGAAGAGATTGGTCGGATTCTTCTGGAGCGTCTCAATCATCGGGGGAACCCCATCAGCACACCATTCATGCGTATTGCTCATCTCTTCTCCAGAAGGAGCAATCAGAAAAACATATGAGCGGGATGCTCCACAGTATTCACCGATATCACCGAGTGCTTTGTTGATTGCGATATCGACATCAGATTCTGTTACAAAACGTGAAGATATACCGGAGATCATACTCTCAAATGCCAGACGGTGTTGAATCTCCCTTTCCGCCTCCACCCTGCCCGTCACATCCCAGACTGTTGAGATCCACAGATCTTTCCCCGGAACCGGAATATTTCTCGCACTAATATAGGTCGTCTTCTCCCCTTCCCGGGTAATCGGGATATCCTCCCACACCATTCGATCCGGATCGCCGCTGATCGAATCTGATGTCACCCGTTCTCTCAGCTCACTCCGGAAGTGCGGATCTTCATAGACGACATCCCAGAAGGCATCAGGGGCTTTGAGGGCATCTGCCGTTGTCCTGTAGATTCTGAAGAAGTTCTCGTTGAAGTACTCAAAGTTCACTTCTGGATCAACCGAATTCACAGCAACGCCTATCGGGAGATTATCAAGTACAGTTCGGGTATATTCCTCGCTCTCCCGGAGCTGCTGCTGGGTTGCCACCAGCTCATCAAACTGGGATCTGAGCTCCTCTTCAGCACCTGCGAGCTCCTCATTCTTCTGTTGAAGCCTCTCAACATTTCTTACCCGTTCGATATATCGGCCGATCTGCTCTGCAATGATCCTGAGCATGACGGATTCTTCTGTAAGGGGCTCATACTCATCATCAAAGCAGACGGTGATCGTACCACCAGCCTGCTGGTGAATGGGGATCTCACGGACAAGAGAGCAATTCGTCAATGTATAGCCGGTGTCCGTGTAGATGGAATCATCGATTGTGATCCGGACATGAGTCTTCTCCGGGTGCTGGAAACCCTCCGGGATGATCTCAAGGATTTTTCGGAGCACCTCTGTTTCCGTGAGGTTGAAATGCTCGATTGCAGCTGAGATCTGGTATAAGCAGGAGAGTTCCTTGATCCGCTCATGGAGCGCATCCTCTGCCTCCTTTTGAGTGGTTATATCCCTGATGAGAGCAATCACCTCATCATCAGCATAGGGTACAATACGTGCCTCGAAATGGAGCGTTCCGGCAGGAACTGTGAGGGGGTACTCAATCGCCTGCAACTCCCCTGTCTCAAGGGCAAGGCGAATCGCCGCAATAACCCTTCCGCCAATCTCCTCAGATGTCACCTCGGTGACGGTCTTTCCGATCACTTCATCTCGTGGCAGCACAAGCCGCTCATCATCAGGTGTCAGGATATCAAGATACCTCCCCTCGGCATTGCACCGGATCAGGATATCGGGGACTGATGCAAGGATAAGCTGTTGAAGATGTTTGCTTCTGGCAATTGCCTCTTCACGTTTTTTACGTTGTGTTATATCCCTTATCGTCTCAATCGCACCACTATACTCCCCGTTCCGGTTGTACAGCGGGGATACCCTTGCCCAAAGGATGCGATCCTCCCCCTTTGGCTGTGCGTATTTCGTCTCAGCCTCAATCGCATCAGGCATCTCCTTCAGGAGATCATACCGGGATTGAAGCTCAAGATCATCCTTGAAGGCGAGATCGATCAGCATCGGCCGCCGTTCGCCATAGAACGGGATTGCATATGCATAGTCGCCTTTCCCGATCATCTCCGCTACAGGAACGCCCGTCATCTCCTCGATCGCATGGTTCCAGGCGATCACCACCCCTTTCTCATCTATTGCAAAGGTGGCATCAGGGAGGAAGTTGATGATATCTGAGAGCCGGTGCTCGCTCTCAAGGAGATCATCATGGTCTTTCGCCCTATCAGCTTCAGCATTGCGGAGTTCGGTCACATCCTCTCCGGAACTGAGCGTCCCGGCAATGGAACCATATTCATCCCTGAGTATGACATTATGCCATGCGATGATCCGCTCTTCACCTGACCTCGTGATCACCGGATTATCAAAAAACTCAACTGCAGAGACTTCTCCACTGATGATCATTGAATGGACATCCCTCACTTCATCACGCATTTGTTTTGGAATAGCAGTCGCAAACCAGTCTTCTCCGATCAGGTCCTCTTCAGGGATGCCAAGAACCTCTGCCGTCTTCTGGTTAGCAAGCAGTATCGTTCCATCCCTGTCAAGGGCGACGATCATCACACCGGCAATATCCAGGTACGTATCAGCACGTTGCCTCTCGTGTTCAAGAGAGGCGACGAGGCGCCGGTTTGTCTTGAGATTTTGAATCCATTGGTTCAGAAAGTGGGATTTGCGATTGATTTCGCCAAAAAGATTCGGCTCGATGGAATAGGCATTATAGTATATATCAACACCAATAATAAGATGAGGATGGGTCAGGATTACATCGATCAGGATCTCAGGGGAGAACCTGCGGCGATCATATTGGCAGAGCTCGATACACAGGTTATCCGGGATGAAGGCATTCAGAAGGTTCTCGTACTCTATCAGCCGATCTGCTCCGGGCAAATCGCGGAGGGCCCAGGTCATCTCACCAGTTACCCTGAGTGCAGCGTATCCTTCTGCAACTGCGGCATCTGTTGACGCTGACAGCAACCGGATCATCGCCTCGGGATCAAATGATCCACCTTTCAGGCAGGTCTCCTGCAGGGACAGGATCAGAAGCTGTCCGCTTTGAAGATAAGGGGCCGGATCAAGCCCGTCATCACTGAGGTCCCCGGGGATCTGCTCGTTTGTCCCCTCATCCGCGATATAGAGGATCTTCTGGTTGTGTTCAAGGCCGTGCCTGATATATTCAGTGATTACCTCCCGGTGCTCCTCGTCAGACTCATAGATGAAGCAGAGGTGATCTCCCGGCTTGATATCAGTAAGCTGCCGGATTGCAGGGACCAATGAAACATGATGACCCGGAGATGGAGCCGCATCCTGATCGGCTTCTCGTCTCTTCCCGTACGTCCGTGGTTCCCAGCCTCTCTCATCCACCGGTATCAGTCCAGATGAATGATACTTTCCCATGCTTACATAAAGGTATGGATGACTGTTGTTCCCCTTCCGGAGATTATTGGATATGGCATAGCCATCTCAGGAGGAATGAAGGAGAGGATACATCTCGCTGAAGAGTTATTGATCAGCTGACTCTGTCGGCAGACGATCGATATCAGTGAGATGATCGTGTTTTCTCATAAATGACCGGATCGACTCTGATTCAAGCACTCCAAGGTCAAGGAGCGTGATGATCCGATTGATCTCGTCAATCTGCTCAAGAATCTGATCTGCATGAGGTCCGGGCTCCAGATCAACAAGCCCGGATATGACAGACAGGGGGTTTCTAATCTGATCGTTAAGGATCGATAGCCGGTACATATTATCTTCAATCTGGGAAAATGCTTCACTTCTGAGCTCTTCTTCAATTTTTCGCCCGGTAATGTCCGTCAGCACGACAAGAGTGGATGGTGAATCCTCATACTGCATTAATGCGCCCTGGACAAGTACCGTCAGCAGCCTGCCATCTTTTCTCCTGATCCTGAGCTCGTATGGAGAGACCTTCCTCCCCATGCTCCGTTCAGCAAGTTTTTTCCAGAGAATATCGTGGGATTCATCCGGGACAAATGAGAAGATATGATCGCCAATTATCTCCTCAACCGTATATCCAAGCGCAACAGCAGTGGAGGGGTTGATGTACTGAATCCGGCCATCCGGATCATAGAGAATGACATAATCAGGCAGGTGCTCAATGAGCGTCCTGTTGAAGAGCTCGCTATCACGGAGAGCTGTCTCTGCTTCATCTTTCACCCGGGAGAGCACCGTGATGACTCCCGCAACAATCGAGAAGAAAACTACCCTGACTATTGCCTCCTGAAGAAGTGCATGAACGAGGGTGAATGAAGCAAACATCGCAAGGTAGCAGAAGGCAAGAATAATTGAGAAGAGCAGACCACGCCAGCCATAGTAGATGCAGGCGATGATAATCGGAATATAATAAAGATTCTGGATGATGATGAAAAAACCCGATGAAAAGGAGAGGTAGCTTACGAGTATGCAGAAGACTGTGCTCACCAGAAGGGATGGGATTACCCATCCGGGAGTATCAGTCACTCCAAAACCCCATTTTCAACGTGATCCGGTGAGGAGGCGGTCTCCGTAACCGGGTATCCCCGGAAAGAGGAATGTATACCAGAGCCATCAGATCAGAAAGCCCGACATCTATGAGGGAGTCCCGGTCAGCTATCACATAATCATCGCGTGTCAATTCGCTATCAACCCTGTTTCATCAGAAATTCATGTGCTTCAAGCGCCGCTTTTGCACCTTCTCCTGCTGCAATAATAATCTGTTTCCCTCGAATCGAGGTGACATCACCGGCAGCATAGACTCCCTCAACACTGGTATGGCAGTCCTGATCGACGATGATCTCACCCAGCTCATTCATCTGAAGGAATCCATTCAGGAACCCGGTATTTGGGATAAGCCCGATCTCAATGAATATCCCCTCAACCATGATACGCTCCTCATCATTTGTCGATCTGTTCCTGATAGTAATTGAACGGACAAACTTATCTCCGCCGATCCGGGCAACCTCAAAACCGGTATGGATTGTCAGGTTCGAAAGATTAGCCAGCTGGCTCTCGAAGACCGCATCAGCTTTGATGCTGCTCCGGACGATCAGATGAACCTCAGTTGCGATCTTTCCCATCTCAAGAGCAGTCTGCACCGCCGAATTTCCACCACCAACGATAGCTACCGCCTTATCCCGGTAGAGAGGGGCATCACAGGTGGAACAGATAGAAAGCCCCTTCCCCAGATACGTGCTCTCCCCCTCGACACCGAGCATCCGTGAGTGTTTTCCGGAGGCGATCACGATAGTTTTCGCAGTATAGGCAATCCCCGATTCGGTAGAGAGGGAAAAGATCCCATCGTCCTGCTTATGGAGGGTTGAGACACGATCCAGTTCCAGATTGACACTCTGGGATCTGACCTGCTCCTCGAACTTCGCCATCAGATCGGTGCCGGTGATCATCAGGTACCCCATGTAGTTCTCAATAGCCCAGCTCTCATTCGACTGCCCCCCGATATTCTCAGAGATGACGAGGGTCTTCATCATCTTCCGTGCCGCATAGACGGCAGCCGTCAGCCCGGCGGGCCCGGCACCGATGATGATCAGGTCATAGAGACCGCCACCTTCTTCTGCCCCGAAGATCTCATTGAAAGCAGCAGTATCAAAGCCGATGATCACCTCGCCATCAATGACTGTGACCGGCACCCCCCGCTGGCCGGAGACCCGGATCATCTCTTTTGCCGCTTCAATATTCTCCGGGTTCCCGACATCAATGGCGGTATAAAGAATACCCTTCTTACCCAGGTACGCCTTTACCATCGCACAGTATGGACACCGTTCCGTTGAATAAACGATGATCTCGCTCATGGTTTGTGGATAGACGCGGATACCAGTTATTCTTTGCTATGTATCAGCATCCATGCCGGGGGCAGGCACCCCTCCAAGCTCCTGGACGGCAATCTGGTATCCGCCGATCAAGAGAGAGAGGAGGAGCGGGCCGATGATGAATCCCACAAGCCCCATCGTCGCCATACCGCCAAAGAACCCGATAAAGATGACAACCGGATGGATCTCAATCCGTTTGCCCATCATGACAGGCCTGAGATAGATATCAGTGAAGACGCCAAGGAGGGGATATCCGATGAAGATGATCAGAAGCAACGCCTTGAAATCCCGGATTGAGAGGGCATAGAGAGCAAGGAAGAGAAGGATGATAGAAGGTCCAAGGAAGGGAATCAGTGCAAAGAGAGCACAGAGAACCGAATAGAAGAGGATATTGTCGAATCCGAGAATCCAGAAGAACGGAATTGCCAGGAAGAATGTCAGGATGGCAATTGAGAAATGCACGATATAAATCGAGTAGAGTGTATCATAGACGCGTTTCCAGATCACCATGACATTTTTCCGGGAATTTTCGGGGATCATCTTCTGAAAATCGGATTTTAAGCCAGGTCCTGAATAGATGAAGAGGGAGAGTGCGAGGACGAAGAGGAGGAGCTGGATTGCGAGTGTCGGAATAAGGGAGAGATAGACGAAGAGAGCATCTTTAACCGAGAGGAGGACGTTATCGATCATTTCGTCAATACTAAAAACTGAGAACTGGACCGGGAGATCCGGGATTGCTTCAGGCCGAAGACTTCCAAGGACGCTTGAGATGAGAGAGATCAGGTAATCCATATTCTGGTACAACACATTGAAGGTGATGACAATGGCAAGAAAGCCGACCGTGACGACCATAAATGTCAGGAAGAAGGCTGAAAGGGCAGGGCTGATCCGTTTTGAGAGCAATTCCTGGAATGGAATGAGCACAACAGCAACAGAAAGGGCAAGGACAACCACCTGCAACAGCGGAAAAAACGCAAGGAAAGTGATCAGAGCTATCAGTGCAATAATACCAAGCGAGACACGATCAGCCGACTTCCAGTTCAGGCTCATATCACAAGACATTCGGAGGGAGGGTATTTGAAGCTTTGCTGAAAAAGGTTGAGGGTTTTATTCCACTACCTGAAAACTGCCTGCGGGAACCCCACAGATCGGGCATTTTTCCGGAGGAGCTGAGATGAAGACATTGCCGCATACGGGACAGATCTTCACTTCATCTGCCTTCAGATCTGATCCCTTTGTTACGGCCTCAAGTGCTTCTTTATAAAGACCGGCATGCACCTCTTCTGCCTTCATCGCATGGGTGAAGGTGATTTCGGCATCCTTTCTTCCCTCTTCACCGGCACGCTTGATGAACTCCGGGTACATCGTCGTAAATTCATGCGTCTCCCCTTCGATCCCTCCACTCAGGTTATCAGCTGTTGATTTGATCAAACCAGCAACCCTCAGGAGGCGGCGGGCATGGATCTCCTCGGCCTGGGAGGCTGCACGGAA
>NZ_JARVGN010000140.1 GCF_029762515.1 Methanocalculus sp.
TCACCTCTGCCATACAGGAGGCAGTTGAAGAAGCCGATGCCATCTTCATCTCCGGCGGAAGCTCGAAAGACGACCGTGATGCAACCGCACGGGTGATCGCTGATCTGGGACGGGTTCTTGTTCATGGGATTGCGATATCCCCGGGTAAACCGACGATCATCGGCGAGATCCAACATCATCCCGTGATCGGCCTCCCCGGCCATCCATCTTCGGCATTTATGGTCATGCGGGCGATCTGCGCACCGCTTCTTGCTGTGATGAGCGGTATCAGTCTTCCGGAGCAGACCTGTTCAGCCACACTTGATGCAGGGATCCCCTCTGCAAAAGGGAGGGAGGATTATGTCCGGGTGAAGGTCAGGGACGGGGTGGCAACCCCGCTCTTCTCAAAGAGCGGACTCCTGCATACCCTCGTAGAAAGCGAGGGGTATGTCCGTGTGCCCGCAGAGTCCGAAGGATTTGAAACAGGTTTTGTTGTGGAGGTGATCCTGTGGTGAACAGGTATCTCTCTCTCGTCCCGCTCGAAGAAGCGATTGAACTTATCAGCAGCAATTGTCCGCCAGTTCCGTGGGTGATCCGCGTTCCCCTCATGGAGAGTGTCGGCAGGGTAACGGCCAATCCTATCTATGCGTCATATTCTGTTCCCGAAGCACATCTCTCGGCAATGGATGGAATTGCGGTCTCTTCGCGGGCAACCAACGGCGCAACCGATAAGCATCCGGTCATCCTTTTGGATGCAGTCCGCGTGAACACCGGCAATGTCATTCCATCAGGCTATGATGCCGTGATCATGATCGAGGATGTCGCATTTGAGGGCGGAGGATATGCGATCAGAAGAGCAGCAGCACCATGGCAGCATATCCGGCCGGTCGGGGAGGATATCGCCGAATCAGAAATGGCTCTTCCCCGGGGCCACCGGATCCAGTACCCTGATATCGGGGCGCTTGCCGCATACGGGATCACTGATGTCGCAGTTCTCTCCCTCTCTGCCGGACTTATTCCGACGGGGAGCGAACTGGTGGCTCATGGCACACGCCCACAACCCGGCCAGGTTGTCGAGAGCAACTGCCAGATGGCAGCAGCACATCTCCGCTCTCTCGGAGTCCATGCGGCGGTCTCTCCCCTTGTACCTGACGACCCTGAACGGATACGGGACGCGATTGATGCCGCGGTATCTGCTCATGATATCGTGATCATCTCGGCAGGTTCGTCTAAGGGTACCAAAGATTATACCGCACAGGTGGTCGGCGAACTCGGCGAGGTGCTGGTTCATGGTGTTGGTATCAAACCAGGAAAACCGGTGATCATCGGGGTGATCCGGGGCAAGCCGGTGATCGGTCTCCCTGGCTACCCACTCTCGGCCCTGACGGTGATCCGGGAGATCATCACGCCGGTGATCAGGGATGCCGGGATCCCGGTCCCATCCCGCGAGGTTATAGAGGCGGAACTGACCCGGACACTTGCCTCGGATATCGGAACTGATGAGTTCGTCCTGATGACCGCGGGCCGTGTGGCAGGACGGCTGATTGCAACACCCCTCTCACGTGGTGCAGGTGTCCAGATGAGTGCGGTCCGGTCCAACGGGGTTCTCAGGATACCTGCTGATTCAGAAGGGCTGGAGGCAGGTGAAATGATTCCGGTTTCCCTGAGTGTGCCGAAAGAGGAACTCGAATCTGCTCTCATTCTAGCCGGAAGCCATGATCCGATCCTTGACCGGCTGGCCGATCTCCTTGCTCCGCTCCCGGTCCACTCTGCACATATCGGGAGTATGGGAGGTATTCTTGCCCTGAAGAGGCGGCACTGCCATTGCGCGCCGATGCATCTTCTTGCACCGGATGGCAGCTATAATGTCCGGTACCTGGAACGGTACCTTGCAGGAGAGGAGGTGACCCTTGTCTGTGTTGCAGAACGGGAACAGGGTATCGTCTCACGGGATGGGATCACCTTTGAGGAGCTGGATTCGGTCTCGTTTGTGAACCGGCAGAAAGGGTCAGGTACCCGGATGCTCCTTGATCACCTCCTGAAGGAGCGTGGTATCGATCCATCGGCGATCTCAGGCTATGATCGGGAGATGACGACCCATCTTGCCGTAGCCCTTGCTGTCCGAAGCGGTGAGGCGGATGCAGGTCTCTGTGTCGCATCTGCGGCAGAGATCGCAGGTCTCTCATTTGTCCCGGTGGGAACCGAGCGGTATGAGATCGGGATCATGACCGAAGATCTCGAAGATCCCCGGATCAGATCCCTCCTTGAAGTGATCGAATCAGATTCATTCAGAACAATCCTGAACAAATCATGCGGTTACAGGACCGATGCCACCGGTATCAGGCAGACCCTCTCCCTCTAACCCATATCTTTTAGTTCGAGGACTGTCAGGATATCAGTCCGGGTAACAATTCCAACGATTTTCCCCTCTTCGACGACCGGGATCCTCCCGATATTCTGCATTGTCATGATCCTGAGTGCGTCGGTGACCGATGCGGATGGCGGAAGGGTGGTGATCGGCTGCCTGCTCATCACATCACGAACCTGCATCGCTTCGCGGTCGATATCGCTGGTCCTGTGGATATCCGCAAGGGTAATGATACCAATCAGATCCCCCCGGTCCACAACAGGAAATCCAAGATGTTTTGTGGTGTACATCAGCCGTATCACTTCGGTGAGCGGGAGGCTCATCTCGACACTCAGGACCTCTTTTGACATGATCTCGCCGACGGTTACATCCTGGAGGAGGAAGTTCGTTGTAACCATTGACGATTCCTGGCTTGCGCCAATATAGATGAAGAATGCGATGATGATCAGGATGAAGCTGAAGGTGAAGATCCCGATGATCCCAAAGAGTATGGCAAACCCCTTCCCGATATCCGATGCAATCCGTGTTGCACGATGAAGCGGCATCCGTTTTGCAAGCCAGGCGCGAAGCACCCGTCCGCCATCCATCGGGAATGCCGGAAGGAGATTGAAGGCAAAGAGCAGGATATTCAGGATCGCCAGGTATCCGAATCCATAAATGAAGACACCTGCAACAGCCGGGGCTTCAACGACCAGATCAACGGCATATACAAGAATCCAGCTGAGGATCCCAAGCCCGAGGCTGGTGAGGGGGCCCGCAATCGCCATCGGGAGCTCCACTTTTGGGTCCGGGAGCATCTCCTCCATCGAAGCGACGCCGCCGAAGATGATCAGCGTTATTGAGTTGATCTTAATGCCATGGGCACGTGCAATAAGCGAATGGGCAAGTTCGTGGATGAATACACAGAAGAAGAGGGTAAGCGCCACGATCGTGCCGAGAATATAGGGTACAACACCGCTTTCAATGATGGTTCTGTCGATGGGGATGGCAAAGATGCCCTCAATAAATTCGACTGTCAGGTTGATCTGGCTGCCGATGATCCATGCAAAGAGGGGTATCACCAGTAAAAAAGTGATATGAAGGCGGACAGGTATGTCAAAAATCCGTCCTATCTCCAGCGATCCATTCATGCAAGGGAGTATCTTTTTTAAGTATTTAGTATATATCTTGAACAGATTGATATGAAGTGGCAGATCTCAGAGCTCTTTGGAATGAGCGTATACACTGACAGGGCTGTGTTCATCGGTAATGTCGCTGATGTTGTCATCGATATAGATAACAAAAAGATGGCATCGCTTGCCCTGACAAACATTAATCCTGATATTATTGACTTAAAGTCGTTCAAGGGCCTGAAAGTTCCCTATCGCCTGATTAAGGAGGTTTCTGACATTGTGCTTATCCGGCACATACCCGGCGCCTTCAATACGTCAGCCGAACGTGAAATTGACGAATGAAGCGAAGGGAGATATATTCGGAACTCAGGACAATAGCACCCTGTTTCGTCAGGCTTGACGGAAGAGCCTTCCGCTCTGTGGCAGAAGCCCTCGGTCTCGAAAAGCCCTTTGACGATCGTTTTTCCTCTGCCATGGAGATGGTATCATCGCTTCTTCTGGGGAAAAGCGGCCTCTCTCCGGAGTTTGCCTATACCTTCTCCGATGAGATCAATCTCTTCTTCACCAGGCTCCCATTTTTCGGGCGTGTTGAAAAGCTCGACTCTGTTGCCGCTTCTTTTGCCTCAAGTGCCCTGACAATCGAGCTTTCTCTCCGCGAACCAGTCTCATTTGACGCGCGGGTTGTTCCGGTTGACAGTGAGACTGCGATTGATTATCTCATCTGGCGACAGAAAGAGGCGTGGAGGAACCACAATAATGCCTACGCCCAGTGGGCACTGGGGCAGGATGGCCATTCTGCGAAAACAGTGCAGGAGATGCTCCATGGGATGAATACCGCTGCCATGCACGAGCTGATGCATTCAAAGGGTATCAATCTGGCAGAGACACCCGGGTGGCAGAGGCGTGGACTGGTTGTCTGCCGTGCCTCTGAAGAGGTGAGCGGTTATAATCCAAAAGAGGAGGAGGCTGTGGTTACGCAGAGGAACCGGATTGTATCCGATCGAACTCCCCCGCTCTTCAATTCACAGGAGGGGAGATTATACCTCTCCTCTCTCATCTCAGGGCCCAAGCAGGGTAATTGATACGCTGAGCCCCTCGATATCCCAGTCTGATGAGAACCCTGCCTCTTCCACCTTCTCTTTTCTAAAGACAAGTGATGATGCACGGATCTCTCCTGCAATCCAGTCTGTTGACTGGTCGAGCAGTGATCGGATCCGAAGATCTCCGATGGCAATGACCGCTTGTATCTGATCGTCGACCGAGAGATCCATCTGTTTGCGCATCTCCTGGACACGCCTGATCACTTCACGTGCATACCCCTCAGCCTCAAGTTCGTCGGTGAGGGAGACATCGACATAGATGGTTGCATCGGGCATTGTGGCCGAGTACACATTTTCCGGGAGTTTCTCACTGAAGGCGACATGGTCTGCCGTGATGACGATCTCCTGGTCGCCGGCGGTGATGGTTGCAGATCCCGCCTCATTGATCTGCTGCCGGAGTGCGGTTCCGTCCGACTCCTCGATCGCATGTTTGACCAGTACCCCGGTCTTTCCAAACTCGGGCCCGATCTTCTTCATCTGCGGCTCAGCCGTCCAGAGGATACGTTCCCAGGTGCCTGAAACAAGCCGGACATCCCGTGTGTTTGCCCGTGCCTTGCAGAGTGGAAGGAGGGATTCGACTGCATCTTTGACAAGAGCACTCTCTGTTGCAACCACGACCTCGCCGACCGGCCACCG
>NZ_JARVGN010000141.1 GCF_029762515.1 Methanocalculus sp.
GCCTCCGGCGGTCTGGCCGAGCATGATCTCAAGCCGTGAGACCGGTGCGACCAGCGTCTCTTTCAGGAACCCAAACTGCTTGTCCCAGATGATCATGATCCCTGAAAAGACCGAGGTGAAGAGTACCGCCATTGAGATGATCCCCGGAACCAGGAACTGGAGGTAATTTTCTCCTGTTGCTCCCGGTATCTGCACCACCTCATTCAGCCCAAATCCAAGTGCCAGAAGGAAGAATACCGGCATTCCGAGGCTCCCGACGATCCGGCTCTTTGATCGGAGATAGCGTTTCAGGCTCCGCAGCCAGAGTGTATAGATGATATCCATCGCTAGTTCCTCCTCGGCATCATCATCCGCATCCGATCTGCTGCCCCTGCCTCTTCCTGCCGCATCTCCCTGCCGGTATAGTGGAGGAAGACATCCTCGAGGGTAGGCTTCCTGATCGAGATGGATGCAATCGTATACCCATCCCGTCCGATCAGCCCAAGGAGTTCAAGCAGGTGATCTTCTGCTGAGTGGAGCCGGATGATCACCTGCCCGTCATACTGTTCTGCACCGATAATCCATGGAGCCTTGATTTCGCCTGCAATCCTGCCGGCATCAGGGGATGTGATGTATACCACGTCTTCACCCACCCTGGCTTTCAGGCTCGCTGGCGTATCCATAGCAACGATTCTGCCCCTGTCGATGATCGCCACCCGGTCGCAGAGCCGATCCGCCTCATCCATGTAGTGGGTGGTGAGGATGATGGTGATCCCCTTTGTCTGGTTTAAGATCTGGATATACTCCCAGAGATGGTTTCTCGTCTGGGGATCAAGGCCGAGTGTCGGCTCATCCAGAAAGAGAACCGAGGGCTCGTGCAGAAGCCCCCGTGCAATCTCAAGCCGGCGCCTCATCCCCCCTGAAAAAGTCTTAACGAGGCTCTCTTTCCGCTCTTCCAGCTCGACAAGCCTGAGCATCTCACCAATCCGCTCTTCCCTGATCGCCTTTGGGATGCGGTAGAGCCTGCCATGGAAATCCATATTTTCCCATGCCGTCAGCTCCTCATCCAGACTCTGATCCTGGAAGACGATCCCTATTGCCTTCCTGACGCCATCCTGATCCTTTCTGATATCGATCCCATTGAGAAATGCAGTGCCCGATGTCGGTTCAAGCAGGGTGGAGAGCATCGAGATGGCGGTCGTCTTTCCGGCACCATTTGGCCCGAGGAGGCCGAAGATCTCCCCTTCCGGTATCTCAAAGGAGATGGCATCAACTGCGGTAAAGTCCCCGAACCGTTTGGTGAGTGAATCCACGAGAATCGCATTCATTCGGATCTCCCCTTCTCGCCGAGCCCTCCAAGTCTTTTTGTGCATTCCCTGAGGATCTCCAGAGCTTCTTCATGCTTCTCTGCCGGCAGGGTATGGATAGACTCCCGTATTTCCCACATCATCTCCCTGAGGGATGCACGTTCTTCTCCAAAGATCCTGGTATGCAGGGTTTTAAGCAGGAGTAGCTGTTCCCCGGACTGGTGTCTGCATGCCTTGATTGCTGTTAGAACCTCTTCCCCGGCATCGGTAAGGGTATAGATCGTCTTTGCACGCAATCCCGTATCCTCTTCTGTAATGAGCCCTTCACCAGCGAGGCTGTGGAGCAATGGATAGAGTGTTCCCTTGCTCGGCACCCATGCTCCTCCTGTTACCTCCTCAATTTCTTTGAGTAAATCATAACCTGTTTTTGGCTTGCAGTGGAGTGAATGGAGGACATACAAGGAGATCAATGACCTTGTATGGCCTTCTTCGGTGGTGTATTGCAGTATGCCTCTCATTGTATAACCCGACCTTTGATGATAGTTCTATTTCGAACCGTATTGTAATGAACCGTTCGTAACCAAACTATATCAGCATATCGAATGAGGCGGCCGTGCTTGATTCCATGTACCTGATGGATGGCCTGGTTCTGCTCATGATACCAGAGCCTATTTACCTTCCCCGGACAATTTTTCATTCAGAGGATTCTGGTATGCCGGATGAGTGGAAGGTTACGGTCACCGTGACCCTGAAGGTGGGTGGTGCATCAACGAGGAAAGAGGCGGAAGCTGCTGCGCTCGAACGACTGCTCGGTCTTATTAAAGGCGGTGGCGAGATCCCCTGGGAGACAGATGTTGTCCCGCTCAGGGCGCCGAGAGAGCCCCGAAGCGATGAGCCGCTCTTCGGGGTGAAATGGGAATAGCCTGCCTGATCACTCTCCCGAAGGTGCTCTCATCCACCTCCTGCATACAGAAGACACTCTTCTCTTATCTCTTCCAGAGGCACATGATCAGGTAACGCATGTATGATATCGTCGTCGTCGGGGGAGGGCCTGTCGGGGCAACAGCCGCACGTTTGTCTGCCGAAGCAGGCCTCTCGACACTCCTCATTGAAGAGCATGCCGCTGCCGGGCACCCTGTCCAGTGTGCGGGCCTCCTCAGCTCGTCTGCCTTTGCAGAATGCGAGGTAACAGATCGCTCTGTTCTGAATACCATACAGGGTGCCCGGATCGTCTCGGGGAAGGGGAGCGAACTCCTCTTTGATGCAGGAAAGACAAAGGCGTATGTGGTTGATCGTGCCGCACTTGACCGCGAGATGGTGCAGGCGGCAGCCGCAGCCGGTGCCGATATCCGGATCAAGTGCTATGCGGATTGGATTAAGCCCGGTCTCATCACGACACGGGGTGCTGGTGGGCGGGATGGAATTCCTCACCGGATCTGCATTGCAGCGGATGGCCCCCGGAGCGGTATTGCCCGATCGGCCGGCCTGCCCCGCCCAAAATATCTCCTCGGCGGCATCCAGGCGGATATCGTCCTTCGCCGCGATCCCCTGTTTGTCGAACTCCACCCTGATGCCTCTCCTGACTTCTTCGGCTGGGTGATCCCGATCTCAGAGACAAGAGCACGTGTCGGGCTCTGCGGTCTGAAGGATATACCTGCACGGTTCTCGGCTTTCATCAGGAACTACTCTGAAACATCCGTTCACTGCGTCACGGGAGCAATCCCCCTTGGCCCTCCTGAAAAAACCTATTCTGACCGCCTCATGGTCTGCGGGGATGCAGCCGGCCTTCCAAAGCCCACATCCGGCGGGGGCGTCTACACCGGCATCCGATCCGCCCGGCATGCGGTTGCAACTGCCGTGCGGGCGTTTGAGGTGGAGAATACCTCCGCGGAGGCGCTCTATACCTACCAGCGGCTCTGGAAGGCGGATCTCGGGCGGGAACTTGCCCTCGGGCTGAAGCTCTTTGAGATGCGGGGGCGGCTGAACTCCGAAGATATTGATACCACAATACGGGCACTCTCGGATCCTGAGATCTTAAAGATCATCGTAGAGGATGGGGATATGGATCGGCCGGGAAAGCTGATTCGCCGACTCCTCTTCAAGCCCGAACTCCTCCCGCTCTTCGGACGGCTTGGATTGATGCAGCTGTTGAGGAGTATGACCTGATCTGTCTGGTTCTCTTCCCTCCCCGTCTCCATCCTCTGACCGCATCATTCATCTGATCTCGCGGCAAGATGATTCTTTATGGAAAGTAAATTTGGCAGAGGCTTTGTTGTGAACCTCGTCCTTCTGAGCAGGCATTTTGCCCTCCCCCCCGAACAGGCATTCTATGGAGCATCCGATCATGTCACGGAGATGTCTGTCCCTCCGTCCCTGAAAGGAACCGAGGTCGCTCAACTGACCGAGCGGCTGAAGAAACTTATTCTCTGGCATAAGATCGGGACCGATGACAAACCGGATGCCGAGGCGGCAAAAAAGATCATCGAAAAAATTATCCTTGCCGTTGACCGGGAACTGGGCATTCCGGATCCCGATATGGGTTCATTCGACTGATTTTCCCAGCTCATCCGGCAATAATCTGTCTGATAGGGAGACCTATATCATCTTCAACAACCAATATATACTGGTAGAGCGGCTGGTATCCATCCAGTCTGCAAAAAAATGGCAAGGAATTGTTTCCGGGCATTTTCCCTTTCATTTTGCCATAATCGGAGTCATGCATGAATAGTACATATAACGCAGAACAGATCACCGTCCTTGAGGGTCTCAGTCCGGTACGCGAGCGGCCGGCGATGTATATCGGGAGCACAGACGGCCGGGGTTTGCACCATCTCATCTATGAGGTGGTGGATAACTCAATCGATGAGGCTCTGGCAGGATACTGCAGCCATATTGATATCTCAATCAACGCAGACGGGTCCTGTACCATCGAGGATGACGGGCGGGGTGTCCCGATCGATACCATGCCCAAGTATGGGAAGAGTGCCCTTGAAGTGGTCATGACGATCCTGCATGCCGGTGGAAAGTTCGATAAGAACTCGTACCAGGTGTCAGGAGGGCTTCATGGTGTTGGTGTCTCGGTTGTAAACGCCCTCTCCGAGTGGATGGTTGCGGAAGTCTTCCGTGGCGGAGTCATCTACTCGATGCGGTTTGAACGGGGTGCTGTAGTATCGCCCCTGACATCTGTGCCGGAGTCGCCTGATGAGCTGAGGCAGCGGCTGAGAAAGCGGTTTGGATCCGGGTATGAAGCAAAGGATACTGATGATCTCTCCTCCTATACCGGAACACGGATCACCTTCAAGCCTGATTCAACCATCTTCGAAACCACACACTTCGACTTTGATATCATCAGCTCACGCCTCCGTGAACTTGCGTTCCTAAACAGTAGCGTGAGAATACGGGTTCTTGACAAACGGAGCGGGGATGGAGAGACCTTCTACTATGAAGGCGGGATCAGCGAATTTGTCAAATACTTAAATGAAGGCAAAGAGACGCTCTTTCCCGACGTTATCTCGATTTCAAGAAAGGATGAAGAGAATAAGATGGAGGTGGATGTTGCCATCCAGTACAACAGCGGGTACGGTGAAACTCTCTTCACCTTCGTCAACAGCGTCAATACCCGGGAAGGCGGTACCCATCTCGAAGGATTCCGCTCAGCCCTTACACGGGCGATCAATACGTCTGCAAAGAAGAACAACCTGCTGAAAGGTGATTTCTCCTTTAAAGGTGATGATGTCCGTGAAGGGCTCTGCGCCATCATCAGCGTCAAGATCGCAAACCCCCAGTTTGAAGGGCAGACCAAGATGCGGCTTGGAAACTCCAATGTCCGTGGGATTGTTGATTCCCTTGTCTACAGCTGCCTCTCCGAATTCTTCGAAGAGAACCCAAAGACCATCGGGATCATT
>NZ_JARVGN010000142.1 GCF_029762515.1 Methanocalculus sp.
GGACAAACTTGCGAATTTTCTGTTCTATGTTCTTTTTGGCGCTGGTCTGGGCGATCCAGTCTGGGAACATATCACCACTTAGGTCTGTGCTGAGACCCCGGACCTCCTCGACAAGTGCCTCGTTTGATCCCCAGGTCTGTTCAACGTTAAGGAGGAAGGAATACTCAAGATTTGAGAGTCCGAGTTCTTTCTGGCGCTTTTCGAGGGTTTGCATGCCCTTGATGATTTCGGCGCCCTCAGCGTAGATCTTGTCGTAGTCCTTGGTCTTCTCCCTCCAGAGTGTAATAAGTCCTTCAACACGATCGAGGATCGTTTCGTCAGCAGGTGTCCGTCGCTTGTCAGTCAGTCTGAATCGGTTTAAGGCAAAGACGATATTTGCTGCTTTTTCCTTCTTTGTAGCAACACGTTCTTCGAGCCTTTTGAGGTATTCCGAGTCCAGCTCAAGAACAGGCATAGAGTTATTGATCTCCTGAACTTCAGTGGTTTTATGAACGTACTTAACAGTCTTTTCAAAGTATTTCTGGACATCTCTGGTGTAATTTGGCTGTTCTCGCAGGACACGCTTGATGTAGCACGAATAGATCGTTGAAAGCCACTTATAATCTTCGAACCAGTCAAGGGTTATGCCATCCGACCCGAGGAGTTCGAAGATCTTCCGCACATGCCGGTATGTCTTGAGAAAGGCTTCCCCTACCTCTTCATCTGTGGTAAGAATTTCAAGTGTTTTAACAAGGATTTCCCTATCATAGGCACGGACATTCACGTCTTTGAAGATCTCAATGAGTTCAGCCATAAGTCGGCCGAATTCTTCCTTGATGGCATCCATGCCGTAAAGAGCCCCCTCAAGATCCTTCTCACTGTAATTTTCAAGGGCCTTTTTGATCTCTTTGAGGACACCAACATAATCAAGGATCATGCCCGCCTCTTTTACTTCCTTATAGGGGCGGTTCGTCCTAGCGATTGCTTGGAGGAGGCGGTGTTCCTTGAGAGGTTTGTCAAGGTACATCGTCTGGAGAATGGGAGCGTCGTAACCCGTGAGCAGTTTACTTGTTACGATGAGGATTTTCGGGAGATCATTTTCGTCCCGGAAATTTTCTCTGAGGAGTTTGTTGATCTCTTCGGTGTCAGAGAGACCGTAACGCTTCTTCAGTTCCTTTGTGTAAGTCTTGATCTCATCGACGTCGTCGTCGGTGTGAGTCATTACGATCTCAGAGTGCTCGGGCGGAAGATGTTTGTCCAGTGCCCTTTTGTAGTGTACGCAGGCCTTCCTGCTTGCGGCAACGACCATAGCCTTGAATTTTCCGTCGACGTTTTCCTTGAAGTGTTGAGCAATGTCTGCCGCTACCTTTCCAATTCTGTCCTCACCCTCCAGGTAGAGGTTGATGATGTTGAGACGCTTTTTGACACCGTCCTCAACATTTTCACGGAATTTTTCAGGTATCTCCTCAAGTTCGACCTCAAGGAACGCCCTGAGCATCTCCCTGTTGAGGCTGATTCCGTCCTCTTTTTCCAACCGGGGCTGATAAGCTATCTTAACAGAATACCCCTCAGAGATAGATTCTTTGATGAAATAACGGTCAAGATAATAATCATCATCATCCGGGTACCCGAATTCTTTATAAGTGTTGCGGTTCCCGGTTTTCTGGATGGGGGTGCCGGTGAGGGCGAAGAAGAAAGCTTTCTTGAAAATTGCTTTCATCTGGGCGGCAAGAAGGCCATATTGGGATCTGTGACCTTCATCGATGAAGACAATTACATTCTTACGCTCTACGATACTCGCTTTTGTCTGCTTCAGTTCTTTCTCTAATTCATTCAGTTCTTCGGGCCTAAACTTATTGATAAGGGTGATCATGATCCCTCTCTTACCCTTGCCACCATCATGCAGCAGCACCGATTTGAGTTTTCCTGAACTTCCGATGATCTCGGGCTGGACGGTGCTTAAAGCGTTATATTCGGCGTAAAGTTGTTCTTCGAGATCGATACGATCCACGACAAAGAAGATCGATGGATTCTGAAGAGCCGGGTGGAGATAGAGTTTATTGGCGGCAAAGATCATAGTGAGAGTCTTGCCGGTGCCCTGCCAGTGCCAGATTAGGCCTTTGTTCTTCTCAGTCTTGCCAGCAAGATTGTCGAGGACACGCTGGACCATCTTGTTTGCAGCACGGTACTGGATGTAGCGTGGCAGCACCTTCTTCTCTTCACCAAATTCACGCCTTATAAAGAGGAAATTCTGGATAATGTCGAGCAACCTCTTAGGATCGAGCATATCGGCGATCGCATTCAGAGGATCATACTCTTCCTTCTCAAGTCTCCACTCATCGACCTGAACCCCCTTCATCCATGGAACGATGGGGAAGTACTTGAAGATCTGTTCACCTGCAACACCGATCTGGACATATTTATAAAGTTCAGGAATAGTCTGCTCATACCCCTTGATCTGGTTGAAAGCATTTGTCCAGTTCTCGGTGAGGGTTGCAGGCGATTTACACTCAATGTTGACGAGGGGGATGCCGTTGATATATAAGATTATGTCGTTACGCTGCCGTTGATCTCCCTGTTCGCCTCTTCCCTCATGAATTACCTGATTACTTACGAAGAACTCGTTGTTTAAGGGAGAGGTAAAATCAAAGAGGCGGATATACCTCACCTCCCGAATTTTTTCGATCCTGATAGAAACACCATACTTAAAGAACTCAAGAATCTTCTTTTGGTCCTCAGGCCCATTACCCCGCATTTGAAGTTCTCTGATAATATGCCAGATCTCGGTGTCTTCTAGTTCAATATCTGGGTTGAGAGATTGTATCTTTCTGACGAGAGTGGATATCAGCAGTGGCTCCCTGAAACTATCTCGTTCCAGATTATCTCCTGGGATGTAAACCCAGCCTTTTTCTTTAAGCAATTGAATTAAGGGAAGTTCAACAAGCGTGGATTCAAGCGATTTCATTTAGGAATCCTCCAGTTTAATTGTATCATAGGACACGTATAGACGTTTGATTGTTTTATCCGCGATACTATAGAGTTGTGGCATGTACTGGGTGAGGGGCAGCTCTTCTGTATAGAACTCCATAGGATCGAAATCTTCATCCGGGTAACGAGAAGCAATGGCATGGGGTTGCATCACGAAGGAGAGGTAAAATAATGATAGAATGGCTGCGGCAAGTTCGCAACAGGGTGCGATCAACTCTCTCCAGAACCGTTCCTTGGCAACTAGGTCCAAGAGTTCATCCACCCCTTTTTTTATATCTACACTCTCTTCCGGGTAGGCAGTAAAGACCGGCTCTAATCTGAGATATACATCTTTTTTAATGGCTTCAATGTCAATGCTCAAATAGGATCCTTCGTGAATATGATTTTGGGCGTTGGCGATCCGATCCTCAACCTCTTGTAGAGATAAGAGGGTATTTTTTATATCCTCACTAGATAAAGAGCGATATTTATGATGTTCTTTTGAAATTTCATTCAATCTGGAAATTATCAATTGAAATCCATCGACTAACAGTGATAAATCGCACCCCGTTAACTCGAACAAAACCTGAATCTCAGGCTCCGATTCGATCGACTCTTTAACAACAAGCATTTCATTGAAAGCTTTTTCTGCCGAACGCTCAAATACCCGGATAGTCATATGCCCAACTTTATTGCCTGAACGGACATCGGCCTCTGATAAACCGCAAAAGTGAAAACCAAATGATTTGGTTGCCTTTTCTACAGACTGTTGAAAGAGAAAGACTGCCTGGGTATAGAGACCCCTTTCATATAGCATGGCTGACGCTTCGAGATCCATCTCAGCTATTGAAAGAAATCGGAAGGCATTACTCGGTGTGATATTTGCTACTTTATCGATCTCACATTTATGCTGCCTTTCAGGGTGAGAAAGCGTGTGATATGATGTCATTATAGACCTCCGACTATTGGCAACTGGAATAAATCATTCATTTTGGTTAGGCTTTCCTGTGCCGTCTGTGCGATACCAGGAAAGTTTGCAATAAGCGGGTGATCATGTGAGTAGACTTTAAGGGGAGTTCGTCCCTTTTCCGGATACCTGCATTGATTTTCGTGCTCCTGGGTGATGATTGCAAGATAGAAGAGAGGGTTTATGATGATCATACTCTTCATGGCATAGAGAATGATTTCCCTAAGTCTTTGATCGTCGAACGTGCCTTTGATACCTTCCTGAATAATTGTGTCTGCTGTTGGAATACCACCAATGAGAATCTGCACCTTCTCTATGGCATTTTCTCGAATGTAATTACAGATATCCTGACCGAATTCAGACGAATTAATAATGGATTCAGACATCTGTTCATTTATGGCATCGAGACCAAACCTATCAAGTCTCTTTTTAATTTCAGCAGACAAGGGAACTTGATTGCTTCCAGTAATTTTATCGATCTCTTTCTGAGCCCAGTGGTAATCATTATCGAGTCTTTCGAGATATGACAACTCCTTCTCTGATTCGCCTGTCTGTGGTGAGTCAATAATTTCCCGAATTATTTTAACCTGTTGAATGGCCGGGCCAATAATATTTCGTAACCTCAGGAGAGATTTGTTTGCCACTTTTGAACCTTTATGGCCAATTTCTTTGTTTGTCCTCGCCTGCTCGAGGGTGATCACACCATTATGATATCCATATGCTTTCCATCCTTTTTCCACTCCCTGCTGAAGGAAAAAAAGAGCCTGTGGGTAATACCCCTGCTCATATAAACAAATCGCAGAATCAAGATCCTGTCGGGCGACAGCAAGGGTGTCCCTCGCCAGCGGAAGATCCGTTTGGGCAGTTTTTATTATGGACGTACGATTCTTTCTCATCTTACATCGCCACCAACGTTAGATATATCATTAAGGCCTTCTTTGGTCATTATTCATGATCGAACTTTCAATAACACTCTTTTTTCTTGCGATCATCTTGGCGATGAATTCGTCGAAAGACTCTGTGGGATAATGCGGGTTTCGCTTTGATTCATAAAGTAAGCTTGTAATATTGCTTAAAGTAAATTTCGCCACTCTGTAAGAGTGAGAAATATGATTATACAACTCTTCAAGTTGAAATAAATCATTCTTGAATGTTTCTTCAGAGGTTATTGCCACGATCGCTGAGGTCCTTCTTGCCATTATTTCCTGAATCTGCTCGTATGTTGCTTCATCAGCGTTGGTATTTCCTCTGTAGTAAATACGATTCTTTCTAATGTC
>NZ_JARVGN010000143.1 GCF_029762515.1 Methanocalculus sp.
CTGTTGCAAGCAGGATATCCCTCCTCCACGTCCGGGGGAAGACAAGACGCCGTGTCCATAGGCAATAGATGAGATAGGTTCCAAAGATAACAAGGACAATGGGCATATTCTCCTTGCTTGACATCCCAAGGGCTGCTGCAAGCCCTGCAACAAGTGCAAACCTGAGCTTCCCGGAGTTGAAGTACGCGAGGGCGGCAACAACCAGCAGAAGCGAGAAGAACGCGATGAAGATATCATTTCGGAGGAATCTCGAAAAATAGACCATGTTTGGGGATAATGCCAGGAATAATGCCGCAACAAGCATCTGCTTACCATCAAGATATCCCATTCTGTAAAGGGGATAGACAAGGGCAACAAGCAGGGTTCCAAGGAATGCCGGGAGGAGTCGGCCGACGAGATCAAAATCCCCAAAGATCGAGAAGAGGCCGGCTGTTACATAGAAGAGAAATGGTCCATGGAAGACCGGATTATAGACATAAGTCCCTTTTGTCAGGAGCTGATAGGCAAACCAGGCATGTACCGCCTCGTCATGGTGATACAACTTCAGATCCAGAAATGCAAACCGCAGGATCAGGGTTGCCAGGAGAATACAAATGAAGAGCGACTCCGGTTTAAGGAGCCGATGATAAAAATGGGTATCTGATGCGGCTTTCATGCCGCTATCTCACGATGATCAGCCCTCAAGGACAATCTCAATGCCGATGTCCTTGGGTACCTGAATTCGCATCAACTGGCGGAGTGCACGCTCGTCTGCATCGATATCGATGAGGCGTTTGTGAACACGCATCTGCCAGCGATCCCAGGTTGCTGTTCCTTCTCCATCAGGGCTCTTCCGGATAGGAACAACGAGGCGCTTCGTTGGAAGCGATATCGGACCTGCGAGATTCACACCGGTTCGTTCGGCGATCTCACGGATCCGGGAGCAGACCGACTCGAGTTTGTTATAATCGGTCCCGGTAAGGCGTATTCTGGCTTTTTGCATAGGGAGTCACCGTAAAAAAAAGATGAGAATTATCTCATCTGCTTTGGTTTGATATCGAGAACAATACCTGCAGCAATGGTGGATCCCATATCACGGACAGCGAACCGGCCGAGCTGCGGAAGCTCCTTTGCCTTCTCAATGACGAGTGGGCGGGTGGGGACGATCTTTACAATTGCAGCATCGCCAGCTTTGAGGAAAGCCGGGTTCTCCTCCTTGACCTGACCGCTTCTTGGGTCAAGCTTCTTCTGAAGCTCAATGAAGGTGCATGCAACCTGAGCGGTGTGGCAGTGGAAGACGGGGGTGTATCCAACAGAGAGGACGCTTGGGTGCTGAAGAACAACAACCTGTGCGGTGAATTCCTCTGCAACTGTCGGAGGTACATCGACCGGACCACAGACATCGCCACGGCGGATATCGTTCTTTGCGATACCACGGACGTTGAAACCGACGTTGTCACCAGGGAGAGCCTGTGCGTGCTCTTCGTGGTGCATCTCGATGGATTTAATCTCGCCTTCCTTGTTAGCGGGCATGAACGAGACCTTCATTCCCTTCTTCAGGATACCGGTCTCGATACGACCAACTGGAACAGTTCCGATACCGGAGATGGTATAGACATCCTGAATCGGGAGACGGAGCGGCTTGTCGGTTGGCTTCTCGGGTTCTTTCAGGGTGTCGAGTGCTTCAAGAAGCGTTGGGCCGGTATACCATGGGGTCTCCGGGGACTTCTTGGAGACATTCACGCCGGTGAATGAACTCATCGGGATGACAATGGTATCATCGGGCTTGAATCCGACGATCTTGATGAGATCGAAGAGCTGTGCCTTCACTTCATCAAACCGCTTCTGATCATATTTCACTGCATCCATCTTATTGATAGCAATGATGATCTGGTTGATACCGAGTGTCCGTGCAAGGAAGACGTGCTCCTTCGTCTGTTCCATCGGGCCATCAGGCGCTGCAACAACAAGTACTGCGGCATCTGCCTGTGATGCACCGGTGATCATGTTCTTGACGAAGTCACGGTGGCCTGGACAGTCGACGACGGTAAAGTAGAACTTTGCAGTGTCGAACCTCTTGTGGGCGATATCGATCGTGATACCACGCTCACGCTCCTCTTTGAGGTTGTCCATAACCCAGGCAAACTCAAAGGAACCCTTGCCCTTTGACTCTGCCTCTTTCTTATATCCATCAATAACGTGCTGGGGCACACTGCCGGTCTCAAAGAGAAGGCGACCGACAGTGGTTGACTTCCCGTGGTCAATGTGGCCGATAACGGCTAAATTCATGTGTGGCTTTTCTGCTGCCATTCTCAATCCTCCACTCATTCAAGGACAATCATGCGTACATTCAGTCCAATGCGAGTATACTAGATTGGAAAGAGAACTATATAAAATATTTCTCTTTATTTGGGTTAATTCTCAAAAGAAGCGATACAATGATGAACTATCCAAACCTATCCTCACCTGATGAAGACATTACCGTTCATTCGAGGCAAAAATGACCGCATCACAGTCAAGTGCGCGACTGAAGAAGTATCGATCCATACAAGGTGTGTTCATTGCATCCACTGTGCAGGTATCATGGATGGAAAGCGGCTCGTCCCCAACCCCTATGCACAGGAGTTCAAAAAGCAGGGGCGCGGATCCGGGAATGCATTTGAGCTTCTGACTGCCCAGACCATGTTCAACACCATTGTTGCCAATCCATCAGCAAATGCAATAGAATGTAATGATGAAAAGGGAGAAGGATTTCATCCGTTCTGGGTAAGGTAAACCAGCCCGGGATCACTTACAGCGCTATCAGCAGTGAGAGGAAGACCACAGCACGGACGATCTCATTTGCTGCTCCGACAAGATCACCATTGATCCCGCCAAACAACTGCTCTCCGGAAAAGAGCAGGATCAAGGTGGTAGCCGATGCACCAAAGAGTGCAGAGGCCACTGCGATGGGAGGGATAGGCAACAGGAAGAGCGGAAGGGTCAGCAACCATGCAACTGCTACAAACCATGGGCGGCTGCGCCAGAAGAGATAGCTGTGGATACCCTCCCGGAACGGCCGCCCAATGCAGGTTAGTGATGCCATCGACGCTTTTGCAGCAACCTCCGCAATAAGCACGGCAATCGGTATGATCGCAAGTGATGCCAGTGCGCCAAACGAGATGAGAGTTATTGAGAGGCCAAGGGCAACTCCTCCCGCCCCCACCTGCCGATCGGTGAGGGCGCGGATCCGCACCTCCCTGCTCCCATGAGCCATCAGGCCATCACCGAGATCGAGGAGGCCATCAAAATGGTTACAGCCCGAGAGAAGAAGCAGGAGCCCAAGGGCAACAGCAGCTGCTGCAAGGGGATGAGGGATGAAGAGGAGGGGGATCGCCGCCAGCCCGCCGATTAAATAACCGGCAACCGGGTAGAGATATGAACGGGTGGCAAATGCATCGAAGTCAGCCGATCTCCCGATAGGGAGGATCGTCGTAAACTGGAGCAGGGCCCGGATCCCCTCGAAGAGACTCATTGACTATCACTATAGAGTTTGGAGGTGCATCCGGCGATCAGTCCGGCAACGGCGTCGTCGAGGAATGGTCCAAGTTTCGAGAGGATTCCCGGTTTCTTCTGATCATACCGTGTGAACTCAAACCGGGCATATGTACCTGCAATCACCTCTGCAATCGCCATTCCGATGATCTCATCAGCCAGGAGAAATACCGGATCGTCGGCAATCTCGGAGTCCTTTCTTTTTATATACAGCTCATCCTCAAGCAGGATCGCAGAGAGCAGCAGTGCAGAGACATTCGGATCTGCAAACGCGCGCCTGATATTCTTCTCAAGCATCAGGCGCCCATCTTCGGGGGAGAGTCCATGGGGGACATACAGCTCCATCCCGGCATCCAGTATCGCATCCATCAAAACACCTGCGTGACCCAGGCGTTCTTCTATCTCAAACATAACGATCATTATCTTTGAAGCATGCCATACTTAACGTATATGGCATTTCTTTCAGAGGATATCAGCTATTCACCAGAAAGGCCGGTCTTTGCCCCGATACTTGCAAATACCATGCTGTCAACGGTTCCCGGTATTTCAGGTGCAGGACCCTCGCCAGAGAAGACCGTCTTCACCCCGATTCTCGATTCTGAACTGATCGTAAACGGCAGGATCACCAGCATGCCGATCCGCCCCGATACCCCGACCGGCTGCCCGACACCGGCAACAATCACCCGCGCGATGATGCAGCTGACAGGGCTCACCCCTTTCTTCATTAATGCCGGGCTTGTTCATCCCCCGACAATTCCAACATTCGACTTCTATGGAACAGCCGGAGGAGATCCGCGCAGAGGGGCGGCTGTCCCGGATTCAGAGGCACTGTATCTCAAAGGGGAGCAGCTTGGATCCCTCATCTCACACCTCTCTGATATGCTCGTAATAGGAGAGTGTGTCCCCGGCGGAACAACAACCGCTCTCTGCGTCCTCCGCGCCCTAGGATACCCTGCGAGGGTCTCTAGCAGCATGATTCAAAATCCGCATTCGCAGAAGGAAGAGATTGCTGAATTGATCACCAGACGACTGAGAGACGAGGGGATAACAGAGCCGCTTGATATCGTCTCGGCAACCGGCGATCCGATGATCCCGGTTGCCTGCGGCATGATCAAAGGGTTCTCAGGTGATGTGGTTCTTGCCGGGGGCACCCAGATGCTTTCTGTTGCTGCTGTTGCACGAAGGCTGGATCTGCACATTCCCCGTGTTGTCACAACAGTCTATGTCCGGGATGATCCATCGGCAAACTTCCCGGAGATAGCAGACGCGATCGGCGTGGCTCCAATATATGTCGATCCGGAGTTTGGAGAGCTCGGGCATACCGGCCTTGCCAGGTACTGTATCGGGGAAGTAAAGGAAGGGATGGGCGCGGGCGGCGCGATGTATCTCGCCGCAGCGCTTGGCCATTCACCATCCAGGATCAGGGAAGCGATTCTTCGGACAATATCCGCATATTCCTGAAGAGATAAGAGGGGTAAGAGCCAATACTAAGCAGGATATGCAACCCCTCTTTGTCATTAATAATTTCGGCCAGTTCAACCACCTCATCCACAGGATGCTCCGCGACCTCGATATCGAAGTGAAGATGATCCCAAATACCACTCCTCCATCCGAAGTAGAGGAAGGAAGTCGGGGGATCATCCTTGGGGGCGGGCCAAGCATCGACCGGATTGGGCG
>NZ_JARVGN010000144.1 GCF_029762515.1 Methanocalculus sp.
GATTCTCAACAAGGACTGAAAGGGTATGGACCTTCATTTCTTCTCCCCCCCAATCATCTCATTGATGGCAGCACCGGCAGGGACCATCGGGAAGACATTCTCCTCCCGCTCGACCCTGAAGTCAAGGACGAACGGGCCGTCTGTATCGATGGCGGCAGTGAGCGCCTCTTTCACCTGATCTGCAGAATCGACCCTCATTCCGTCGATTCCATATGCTGCGGCAATACCGACGAAGTCCACAGACGGCAGTTCGGTATAGGAGTAGCGGCGGTCATAGAAGAGCTCCTGCCACTGCCTGACCATCCCGAGGTACATGTTATTCAGGATGACAACCTTGACGGGGATATCATACTGGACGATGGTGCCAAATTCCTGGATATTCATCTGGATACTCCCATCTCCCGCAATATCAAAGACCGGGAGATCGGGGCGGGCAAAGTGGGCTCCCATTGCAGCAGGCAGGCCATATCCCATCGTCCCAAGACCCCCGGAGGTGATCCAGGTTCTTGGGTGTTTGAAACAGAACTGCTGTGCGGTCCACATCTGGTTCTGCCCGACCTCGGAGACGATGATCCCCTCTCCATCGAGGAGATCGGAGAGGGTTTTAATGACAAGCTGCGGCCTGAGCACCCCGTCTTCCGGGCAGGCCATCGGGTACTGCACCTTCCAGTGGCTGATCTTCTCATTCCAGACAGACCTGTCGGTTGTTCCGGTGAGACGGTCGAGCATGCAGATCAGGACCTGGCGTGAATCGCCGACGATCGGGAGATCAACCACCTTGTTCTTTCCAATCTCGGCAGGATCGATATCAATATGGATGATCCTGGCATTCGGGGCAAAAGACTGAACCCTGCCGGTTACCCGATCATCAAACCGTGCTCCGATGGCGATTAAGAGATCACATTCGGTGATGGCATAGTTTGCATATCTTGTACCATGCATCCCGAGCATGCCGAGGTTGAGGGGGTGATCGCAGGGGATTGCTCCGATGCCCATCAGGGTGGTCGTCACCGGAATCCCGGTCATCTCAGCAAACCGGACAAGCTCAGGTGATGCATCTGATGCAATCACGCCTCCGCCCGCATAGATCACCGGCCGCTCTGCCTCTGCTATCATGGAGAGGGCTTTTTCAATCTGCCTGAGATGCCCTTTGAATGTCGGGTTGTACCCTCTGAGGGAGACCTCCTTCAGGGGTCCCGGATCGGGCGCTTCATTGGTCACGACATCTTTTGGAAGATCAACCAGGACAGGACCCTGCCTGCCGGTGCCGGCGATATGGAATGCCTCAGCAAGAACCGTGTCGATATCCTCAGCCCTCTTGACGAGGTAGCTGTGTTTTGTGATCGGCATCGTGATGCCGGTGATATCAGACTCCTGGAAGGCATCGTTTCCAAGCAGGGCTGTTGGGACCTGTCCGGTCAGTGCCACCATAGGAACGGAGTCCATATATGCAGTCGCAATCCCGGTCACAAGATTGCATGCTCCCGGCCCGGATGTTGCCAGGCATACACCTGTCCTGCCGGAAGCACGTGCATACCCGTCTGCCGCATGGGCTGCAGCCTGCTCATGCCGCACAAGAATATGGCGGAGGGGGGAGTCGTACAGCTCGTCGTAGATTGGGAGTACCACACCACCGGGGTAGCCGAAGATAGTCGTCACTCCCTGCCGCAATAGTCCTTCAATGAGAATTTTAGCCCCGGTTTTCATCTTTTTTCCTCAATAACCTGTTCATTCCGGATATCATCGCCTCAACCGACGCCATGATGATGTCCGTTCTGGCGCCGCGGGAGGTGATCAATTCTCCGTCCTTCCTTAACTTAACTGTGACGTCTACAAGAGCATCTGTTCCCCCGTAGATCGCATCGACATGATATTCTTCAAGGGTGATATCGCCGACATCCTGCACCGCTTTTCTGAGGGCCATGATGACCGCGTCAACCGGGCCGGTTCCTGTGGATGCCTGGGTGATATCCTCACCATTGACGGTCAGGGTAACCGATGCCGTCGGCATAACACTGTTGCCCGAGACCGTCGTGAACTGTTTCATCTGGATCACCGGCGTGCAGGAGATATCCAGCACCGCTTCTGCGATTGCATGGAGATCCGAGTCGGTGACCCGCTTTCCTTCATCGCCAAGCTGCTTCACCCGTGAGACGATCTCCTGGAGCTGCCGTGGTTCTGTCCTGTATCCCATCTCTGACAGGGCTGCTTCAACAGAGGCGCTGCCCGAGTGTTTCCCAAGGAGGATCCGCCGCCGTCTTCCGACCATCTCAGGCATGATCGGCTCATAGGTTGCAGCATCACGGAGGATGCCATGTGCATGGATGCCGCTTTCGTGGGTAAATGCCATCTCCCCGACGATCGCCTTGTTTGTCGGAAGCGGTACACGGGTAAGCCGTGAAACCAGCGTTGAGAGGTGGTAGAGCTCTTCGGTTTTGATACCGGTCTTCACTCCATACAGGACCTCAAGCGACATCACAAGATCCTCAAGCGGGGTGTTGCCTGCCCGCTCACCCAGGCCGTTGACCGTCACATGGGCGCATGATGCACCGGATTTCAGGGCGGAGAGGGTCGTTGCGAGGCCAAGCCCCAGATCGTTGTGGCAGTGGATCGAGAGAGGCGCGAGTGTGGCAAGAGGCGGGATGATCTCACCCGCCCGCTCGGGGGTCATTACGCCGACCGTATCACAGAAGCAGATCCGATCCGCACCCCGATCAACTCCCCCTGCATAGAGATCGTACAGGTATGCCTGGTCGGCTCTTGATGCATCTTCGCCCGAGAGCTCTACGATCAAGCCGCGATCCTTTGCATATTCGACAGAATCCCATGCCATCTTCATCACATACTCCCGGTCTTTCTGGAGTTTCTTCTCGATATGAAGATCAGATACCGGGATGACAAGATGGATGGATTCAGCACCAAAATCTGCTGCATAGTCGATATCAAGCCGGACACCCCGGACAAAAGTACAGATCTCTGCCTTCAGTCCGGCATCGGATATCAGCCTGAGAGACTCTCGTTCTCCATCAGATGCAACAGCTGATCCAACCTCGATGACAGAAACACCAATGTCTGAGAGAAGTGTTGCAATGTTTAACTTATCATCGGGTTTCAGCGATACACCGGGGGTCTGTTCCCCGTCACGCAGTGTCGTGTCTAAAAAGCGTGGGCTTTTAACAAATAAAGCAATCACTCATAGTGGAAAGCACCATTTCAATAATGGTATGTGAGAATATTTAATAGGTTGTTTTTTTTCAACTGGTTGGGAAACAATTGCATTTCTCCATTCTTCATTCAGGGCATCCCCGATAGTCCCAAAGAGCAAGTCTTATCATCACTCTATTCATGGCCGAGGCTCTCCAATGTCGGCAAAAAATAAAAAGAGAGTTAATTTCGGTTCTGCTCAGGCAGCGCTGTCATAGACAAGCGTCATGTAGCGTGCTGTGAAGATGATGAACGCCGGCATGAGGATGAAGAGCAGGAGCTGGCCAAGAATCGGGATGAGCATCAGGACGAACTGGATAACAGCAAGGACAACTCCGAGGATGATCAGTGCGATGATGTAGTTGATCCAGCCGATCTTACCGATGGTCTCGAAGATAGCACCGAAGTTGAATGCCTCGCCAAATGATTCCATCCGTGAGAACCGGATGTAGGCGATCGGGAGGATAAGCATGATGATGATAGCAACGATGAAAAAGACAAGTAAGCCAAGACCCATTGCACCAAAGGCTGCCATATCCCCTCCTGCCATGGCAGCACCGGCTGCACCGAAGCCCATGACAAATGCAACGATTATGAGGGGTATTGCGTAGATAATTCCCACAATCAGCAGCTTGATACCGTCAATGAAGAGACCGCCCCAGTTTTCAAGTTCGGGAGCCGGGGTCGTTCCCTTGTAAATTCTCATTACATACCCATAGATAAGAGGGAAGATGATCGATGAGATGATGAGGAGAATCCACTTCATCCACTTACCGATCAGACATTCCTTTGTATACTCAAAAGAGTTGCCAAGTAATGTACCATATTCCATAGTGTCACCACCTCTGTGGTAATCAGAATACGATCTTCTTTGTATATATATTTAACCCATAAATGAACGATAATTGGGCTTTTTTGAAAGATTAAGATGTGATACTGTGAGAAGTTCGATATACAGGGAGAAAAAATGCCCGATTGGTGTAATGGAGGGAATAGAAGAGGGAAAGACGATCAAGTTTCATCGGGAATGCAATGCCTGAAAAAAAGCAGTATAATAATAGTATAGATATTATTTATTATGAAGAACTTTCATTAAATATAAAAATGTAGGTTTTGATTATTGTCAGGGAATATTCCAGTCTAATGCCTGAAGTACCTGACTCCGGTGAAGATCATCGCCATATTCCGCTTATTGGCCGCCTCAATAACCTCGGCATCCCGGATTGAACCCCCGGGCTGGATGAGGGCGGTTGCTCCCGCGTCTGACGCCACCTCAAGAGTGTCGGGGAAGGGGAGGAAGGCATCGGAGGCGGCAACCGATCCCTTCAGGGACTTATTCGCCTTCTCGATCGCGATCTTTGCCGCATCAACCCTGCTCATCTGGCCGGCTCCGATCCCAAGGGTCTCTTCGTTGTTTGCAAAGATGATCGTATTGCTCTTTGTGTGTTTGCAGACCCGCCATGCAAGCCTCATTGCATCCAGTTCTGCTGCAGTCGGCTCACGTTCTGATACCACTTCCCAGTGTTCGAGGTATGGAGGTGTCCGCATACAGAGGATACCGCCGTCGATGGACCGAAGCTCATCAGCCAGTGAGGGTTCAGGCATAATCAGCACCCGCATATTCTCTTTTGCCTTCATCATCTCCAGAGCCTCTGATGAGAATGAGGGTGCGATGATCACCTCGACAAAGGTGCTGCAGATTGCTTCTGCCACATCAGATCCGACCTCGCGGTTCATCGCAACAACGGAACCATATGCCGAGACAGGATCGACATCCCGTGCCCGGATATAGGAGTTGATGAGTGTTTCCCCGGTTGCAACACCACAGGGGTTGTTGTGCTTGACGATGACGCATGCGGGATTATCAAACTCCCTGAGAAGGCCGACTGCGGAATTGAGGTCGAGATAGTTGTTATAGGACATCTGTTTGCCCT
>NZ_JARVGN010000145.1 GCF_029762515.1 Methanocalculus sp.
ACCCCGCTATAGAAGAGGTATCCGGATATGCCCCCCAGGATTATTATGATGATCCCGGGCTTGCAACGAGGATTATTCATCCTGATGATCGCCCCCTCCTCGAGTCGTCCCTCTCCGAAGAGTCATCCGGGATACCCAGCAGATTCCGCTGGATTAGAAAGGATGGTGAGGTGATCTGGATCGAACAGCGGATTGTCCCGATTCATGATAAGGAAGGTGCCCGGATTGCAATCGAAGGAATTATACGTGATATTACCGGGATAAGGCAGGCAGAGCAGGAGGCGCTTCTTGAGACCGATACACGCTATCGGTCACTCTTTTCCTCAATGCATGACGGGTACGCACATCTTCAGCTGATCAGGGATTTTGATGGAAAACCATCAGATCTCAGGATAATTGAACTAAACCTCGCGATGGAGACGATCACCGGTCTTTCCTGTGAGGAGGCTATCGGCAAAACTCTCCTTGAGGCACTCCCGAATCTTGAAAAAGCCTGGATAGAACGGTTTCATGCAACAGCAGATTCCGGTGAGCCTCATATGGCTGAATACCATCATCCGGGGCTGGATACCGACTATGAGGTACTGGTTTACAGCCCGGGAAGAGGAGAATGTGCCCTCCTCTTCCATGATATCACCGAGAAGAAGAAGCGGGAGGAAGAGATGGCACAATCACTCCGGGAGAAGGAGACTCTCCTTAAAGAGATCCACCATCGTGTCAAAAACAATATGCAGGTGATCTCAAGCCTCCTCATGCTTCAGAGAGAGAATATGCCGGATCCAATGATGCGTGAACTCTTCAGGGAGAGTGAGAACCGTGTCTTCTCAATCGCACTTGTTCATGAAAAGCTCTATAGGTCAGAGAATCTCTCCCGTATTCATTATGGCGAGTACCTTGAGATGATGGGGGATCATATTCTGGCTTCACGGAATATCAGCTCTGAGATGATCACCCTGAAGATTGATGCATCTGATATCTATCTTCCAATCGATAATGCAGTCCCTCTCAGCCTGATCACCAATGAACTTCTGACAAACTCCTTAAAGCATGCGTATCCTGATGGAAGGAAGGGAACCATCAGGATCAATCTTCAGAAGAAAGGGGGAGATATCCTGTACCAGTTCAGTGATGATGGGATCGGTTTTCCGGATGAAATTGACTTTCAGAATACCACAACACTCGGGATGGAGCTTGTGAACAACCTTGTCATGCAGCTGATGGGCAAAATCTCGTTGTATCGTGACGGGGGAACCAGATTTGAGATCATCTTTCCCCTCAAACCCAATGGAGAGGATGAAGAATGAGTGAAGCAATCATAATGATCGTTGAAGATGAAGCCGTCACCGCAATGGCTTTGAAGAGAAGCCTGACGAATATGGGCTATTCGGTCTGCGGGGTCTTTCCAACAGGGGAACAGGCCGTAACGAAGGCAGCTGAACTGAAGCCTGACCTGATCCTGATGGATATCAAGCTTGCAGGGAAGATGACAGGTATCAATGCAGCCGCAGAAATCCGGGCAACAAGCACAGTTCCTGTCATTTACCTGACGGCATTTTCAGATGATCGGGTGGTGAATGCCGCAAAGGTGACCGGGCCGTTTGGCTATATCCTGAAGCCGGTCCGGGAGCAGGAGCTGAAGACGACCATCGAGACGGCATTGTACAAGCATGCGATGGATATGAACCTGAGGGAGCATCAGGAGACGATTCGTGTCCTTCTGAATGCAACGCCGGATATACACTTCTTAATCGATACTGAGAAATCGATCCTCATGGCAAATCAGGCTCTTGCAAAAAAAGCGGGAAAAACGGTGAAAGAGCTTGTTGGTTCAAATGTGTACGATCTGGTCTCCTCCGGCTACCTCTCCCCCAGGATGGCCGGCCATTCATTACAGCCCGGACAGAGCAAAGGAGAGTCATTTATCGAGCAGTTGAACGAGCACTGGTATGACGTCGGGATCTATCCTATCGCAAGTCCGAAAGGCACCATATCAAAATATGCGGTTCATATCCATGATATCACCCGAATAAAGGTGATGGAAGAGAAACTAAGGCAGAATGAAGAGTTTTTCAAGTCTATCATCGACGATGTTGCGGATGTTATCGTTATCCTGAATGATGATGGCACACTCCGGCAAAAAAGCCCTTCACTGAACAGATACCTCGGATATTCGGAAGATACGATCCCGGGAATGAGGCTCTGGAATTATATTCATGATGACAGCCTTGCGGTAATCGAGAAGCTCTTTCATGATCTCGGGAAAAACCCGCTTGGCGTTCAGCCCTTCTCTCTGGTCTTCAGATCAGCTGATGGAAAGCCGGTTTATATCCGGGGAATCCTCAGTGATCATTCCGATGATGCCGATTACCTCTTTGATGGTCTGGTGCTGACCGGATGGGTGAGAAAAGAGCAGAAATAATCGGATCTGAATCATTTGAAAAGATAGTATTATTTCCTGTGAATGCTGAAATCGTCTCTATGCCAAACTCCGTGGATTCTCCGATCAGGATTCTGTATGTTGATGACGAACCGGGGCTCCTGATCATCGGTAAAAAACATCTGGAGAAGAGCGGGGAGTTTCTGGTTATTGGTTGCGAGAGTGCCCTTGATGCGATAGCTCTCCTGAAAAAAGAGCACTATGATGCGATCATCTCGGATTTTCAGATGCCAAAATGCGATGGCATCTCATTTCTGAAATATCTTCGGGAGAAGGGAGATGAGACGCCCTTCATCATTCTGACGGGAAAGGGCCGGGAAGAGGTGGTGATCGAAGCACTGAACAATGGAGCAGACTTCTATCTTGAAAAGGGTGGAGATCTGAGGGCACAGTTTGCTGAACTCATCAATATTATCAGGTACGCTACATCAAAGAAGAGGAGTGAGGATGCACTCAGGGAGAGTGAGGAGCGGTATAGGAATGTCGTCGAAGATCAGACCGAACTGATCTGCCGGTTTGCTGCAGATGGAAGAGTAATCTTTACAAATGATGCCTATTGCCGGTATTTCGGGGTTCCCTGCAAAGAAATCGTCGGGAGCAGGTTCAAGCCGGTGATTCATCCGGATGATTCAGGGAAGGTTTATCGTCTCTTCTCTTCGCTCACAAAGGCTAACCCGAATGGAACTATTGACCAGCGGACGATCATGCCTGACGGACGTATCCTCTGGCAGCGATGGGACACAAGGGCGATCTTTGATGAAAATGGTTCAATACGGGAATTCCAGTCTGTCGGGCGGGATATCACCGATCTGATGGAACGGGATCTGGAACTGAAGAGGGCGAATGAAGAGATCCTTGCTGCATACGAGCAACTGACAGCGATTGAAGAGGAACTGCGGGTACAGTACGATGAGCTGAAGACAACCGAAACTGCTCTTCTGAAGAGCGAGGGTCTTCAGCGGCTTATCCTGCAATCGCTTCCTGATTTTCTGATCAGGTTTGATCGGGAAGGGACATATCTTGACATCCTCAATTATCAGGAAGATCTCCTGATTCTCCCAAAAGACGAAGTGATCGGCCGCCGGGTAACAGATGTGATATCCGGGGAGATTGGAGTTCAGATGATTCAGGGGGTCCGATCGGCAATTGACAGGAATGAATTACAGACCCTGGAATACACCCTCCCTGTCCCGGCGGGAATATGCCATTTTGAAGCAAGGATTGTTCCCTACACAGAGAATGAAGTGATCGCTCTTATTCGTGATATCACTGATAAAAGAAAGGCAGAGGAAGCGGTTATTGAGAGTGAAAAACGCTACCGGTCACTTTTTGAGTCAATGCACGATGGGTATGCCCTCCATCGGGTGCGTCCTGATCCGGATGATGGTGGTGCTGTTATTCACATTCTTGATGTCAATCCCTCTTTTGAAAAGCTGGTTGGAATGCCACGCGATCTGGTTGTCGGGAAGTTGCTCACCGACGTACTTCCGGAGGCAGATCCGCATCTCTTCGAACAGATTATACACACAGCTAAAACCGGAGAATCTGCGGTCTTTGAGATCCGGTTGAATGATCCCGTGCGCTACGTTTTCGTCTCTGTTTACAGCCCGGGAGCAGGTGAGTGTGCCACACTCTTCCAGGATATCACAGAAAAGAAGATGCGGGATGAAGAGACGAAACAATCTCTCAGGGAAAAAGAGATCCTCTTAAAAGAGATCCATCACCGCGTGAAAAATAACATGCAGGTGATCTCAAGCCTGCTGATGCTCCAGAAAGAGACGATCCCAGATCCGGAGATGAGGGAGCTCTTCTCCCAGAGCGAGAGCAGGGTCTATTCGATCGCCCTTGTTCACGAGAAACTCTACCAGTCAGAGAATCTCTCACGGATTGAGTATGGGGAATACCTCTCCATGATGGGGGAGTACATCTTCTCATCCCGCCAGGTGAGGACCGGGACGATTGCCCTTGATATCCATGCAGATGGTATCTACCTCTCAATCGACAAGGCCGTCCCGCTCAGCCTGATTACAAACGAGCTGCTGACAAACTCCTTAAAACATGCCTTCCCCGATGGCAGGAAGGGCACTATTACAATTAGAGTAGAGAAGAAGGAGAATACAATCATATACCGGTTTTCTGATGACGGAATCGGGTTTCCAGCTGATATCGACTTTGAGGATACCCAGACGCTCGGGATGCAGCTCATCACAAGCCTCGTCAACCAGCTGCTTGGGACGATAAATCTCAGGCGGGAGAAGGGCACTGCCTATGAGATCGTATTTCCGGTTGATCCGGATGGGGAAGAGTCCGGGGATTCAGAAGAAGAGAAGGCCGTTCAAACCGCTGGATTACAGAATAAATAGTATTATTTCTACTCACACCGATTCCTCTTCATGCCAGTCTCGGGTCCGGGATCTGCTCCGATCTCCATCCTCTATATTGAAGATGAACCCGCACTTCTGGAGATTGGAAAACTCTTCCTGGAGGAGGATCTGCTTCTTTCGGTTGTTACCTGTGAAAATGTTCCTGATTCGATCATTTTACTCAAAGAGCGGCAGTTTGATGCCATCATCTCAGATTACCAGATGCCGGGGATGAATGGGATCGATTTTCTGAAGTACCTCAGGGAGAAGGGTGATCGGACGCCTTTCATTATCTTAACCGGGCAAAGCCGGGAAGAGGTGGTGATCGAGGCT